>JBBIQF010000270.1:0-8566 GCA_037442445.1 Planctomycetaceae bacterium | reverse complement strand
GGCCACGCGCCGTCGTGGCCGGGGCCGTTGAGTCTTGGCCGGGGACGCGACGGCAAACGCCACGGAGATGGGGACGCGACGGCGGACAAAGCACCGCGGACGCGACGGAGCGCGTCCCTCCAGGGTGCTGCGGGGAACGGCAAGTCCTTCAAAGGCATAACCCTTTGCCGCTTAGCGGCCTTTCCACAACGCAACCGGCACGTCCCAAAGCGCAATTCCTTGTACCCGCAGGGGATTGCCGGTACCTTGGAATATCCTTTTTGCCGTGGGTGGGGACTTGGGGGCGGCTGGGCCGCCGGAGTCCCCGGTTCAAAACGCGTGGTGCTAAGGTCGTCTTCGGGAGTGTGTGTTGGAGTGGCCGATGGGCGAGTCGCTGGTAACCGCCAGTTCCGCCGCTGTCGAGATCAGTCCTCTGGACCTGGCCATCATCGTCGTGTACCTGGGGGGCATTGTGGCCTTGGGATGCTGGGCGTGGATGCGGCGCAGGGGGGCCAAGGGGAGCGATTATTTTCTGGCCGGCAAATCGCTTTCGTGGGTGATGATTGGGCTGGCCCTGTTTGCCACCAATATCTCGACCATCCATTTGGTGAGCTTTGCGCAAAACGGCTTCACGTCGGGCCTGACATACGGCAACTACGAGTGGATGGCCGCGTTCACCCTGGTGATTCTGGCCCTGTTTTTCGCCCCGTTTTACCTGCGCTCGGGGGTGGCCACACTGCCCGACTTCATGGAGCGGCGCTACAGCCCGGGCACGCGGAATTACCTGGCGGTGCTTTCGATCCTTTCGGCCATCATGGTGCACATCGGGTTTTCGCTGCACACCGGGGCGATCGTGCTGGAAGGGACGCTTTTGCCCGCGCTGCTGGCCGACCCCTCGGGGCCCTGGGTCCACTTCGCCACGATCCTGGGGCTGTGCGTGGTGACGGCCGTGTACACCATCGTGGGCGGCTTGCTGGCGGTGGTGCTGACCGAGTCGCTCCAGACGGTGATCATGCTGGCCGGCTCGGTCTGCATCACCTTGATCGGGTTGCACATGCTCGGAGGGTGGTCGGCGCTGGTGGAAAGCGTGCATCCGGTGAACCTTTCGATCCTCCGGCCGAGCACCGATCCGACGGGCGTAACCTGGTACGCGGTGTTTTTGGGCTACCCGGTATTGGGCGTGTGGTACTGGTGTACCGACCAGACCATCGTGCAGCGGGTGCTGGGCGCCGGCGACGAGAACCACGCCCGGGTGGGCCCGCTGTTTGCAGGGTTCATCAAGATTCTGCCGGTGTTCTTGTTCGTGTTGCCGGGCATTGTGGCCTTGGGGCTGGTGCGGCGGGGGATCATCCCGCCGCTGCCGTGCAATCCGGACGGCACGCCCGCCACCGATCAGACCTACACCCATCTGCTTAAGACCATTCTCTGGCCGGGGATGCGGGGCCTGGTGATTGCCGCCATGCTGGCCGCCTTGATGAGCACCGTGGCCGGGGCCTTAAACTCCATCGCCACGCTGTTCAGCTACGACATTTACAAGCGATGGTGGCCCAAGGTGGAAGACCGGCGGCTGATCTGGATAGGCCGGTTGGCCACGGCCGTGGCCATGGTAGTGGCCGTGGGCTGGTCGATGGTGCTTGCCCGCAGCAAGACCACCATCTTCCAGGCCATGGTGGATGTGTTTCCCGGGCTGGCGCCGCCCACGGCGGTGGTGTTCCTTTGGGGGGTTTTCTGGAGGAGGGCGTCGGCCACCGGGGCCTTCTGGACGCTCATCGCAGGGTCGGTCGTGGGGTTGTGCATCTCGGCCGCCAAGATCGCCAGCGAAGATGGCCGCACTTTGGCCGACCCCAACTCGCTTGCCGCCCAGTTTTTGGCCATCAATAGTCTCTTTATGGCGTTTCTGCTGTTCTTGGCCGAGTCGGTGTTTCTGGTAGTGGTTTCGCTCATTTTCCCGCATAAGCACACGCCCCAAAGCGAGGCGCTCGTATGGAAATCGCCATGGGATGCCCTGCGGCGCCAGCCCACCACGTGGCGGGGGCTGCTGGATTTCCGCGTGATGGCAGGCCTGCTGATCCTGACGATGGTGGCGCTTTACATCGGCTTTTCCGACTTTACCGTTTACCACCCCTTTGGAGGGAAGGTGACGCTCGACGGCCAGCTTGTCAGCGGGGCCGTGCTGTACCTGGATACCGACCGCGACGTGCTCGACGCAGAACTGGCCGTGGGGCCCGATGGCCGGTACCAGTTCGGCACCAAGCAGCAGGCCGGGGGAGCCCCGGCAGGGACGCAGTACCGGGTTCGGGTGGAACCGAAGTGGGATTTCGTGGTCCGGCGGGGAGATCCGGCCAAGGGTGAAACGGACACCGTCTTGATGGCTGTTCCCGCCGGGACACCGATCGACCAGCAAACGACCCCCGAAGGCCGGGTGTTCGTGATTCACCATCCCCAAAAGAGGGTTGTCCGCACAGGCCTACACGATGCAGTGGAGATTCGGCGGGCCACGCCGATTCCGGAACGTTTCCGGCGCTTTGAGACCTCGGGGCTGCGGATCGTCGCACCGGGGCCTGCCGGGGTCGCGGATATTGCCCTGCGATCGGCGGGGTAATTGTCCCCAAGTCAGGTGCCGACGGGGTTGTCTGCCGAGCGGCACTCTGATCCGCTTCCTTGCGGTCGCGGCTCTGAAAACGGGTAAGTGAGCGGCCTTTACATCGGCCACCCGTTCGAGTATCTTCGCCACCCGTCAACGCTCTCAAGCTACCCCCTTTGCGACTGGAGAGGCGATGGACCGAGCACGGAGGGTTCGGCTGGTGGCGGCTTGCGTGTCCGGGCTGATCGCGGCGGGCCTCGGCTTCCTTGCCCCAGCCCGGGCGGCCGAGGAGTTTCGCATCGAAAACAAAGTCTTCGTCGGCTCCGAGAAGGAGCCCCGCACCGAAAGCACCACCATCTTCTATCAGGGCCTGGTGTACGACTATCTCAAAGAGCCGGCCGAAGTTACCGTCTTCGACCCGCCCCATCGCCGGTTCATCCTTCTGGACCTGTCGCGGCGCCTGAAGACCGAACTGTCGGCCGACGAAGTGGCGGCACTCAACCACAATCTCCGCGATTGGGCGGCCGGCCAGTCGGACCCGTATCTCCAGTTCCTTGCCGACCCTAAGTTCGACGAGCAGTTCGACGGAGAGACCGGCACGCTGGTCCTGGCCAGCCCGTGGGTTTCGTATCGCGTGGTTACGCAAGTTCCCGATAACCCGGCTGTTGCCCGGCAATACCGCGAGTTTTCCGACTGGTACACGCTGTTGAACACGCGGCTCAATCCAGGCAGCAAGCTGCCGTTCGCCCGTCTGGCCCTCAACGAAGCACTAGAAAAACGGGGCCGGATTCCCAAGGAGGTCCACCTGACCATGCGGAGCAAGCGGGGCTTGCCGTTCCAAAAGATCACGGTCCGCAGCGAGCACCATCTGGTGAGTACCTTGCTGCAATCGGACCGCGATCGCATCCGCCAGAGCGACGAGTTTATGGGCATGTTCCGCGCGGTCGATTTCAGCGAGTACCAGAAGCCCACGCGGTGACCCGCCTTCTGATCGCCGGCCGGGGTGCCCATCGGCCCGGCAGCGCCCGGCCCGGCGGCCCGTAGTGTGCTACGGGTTCCACATCGATTCGACCAGTGCCCGGGGCGCTCCGATGTCCAACACGTGGATGGTCCCCAGGTACGGTGCGGCGTGCGGCTCGAGAAAGCCGGCCTTTTGGGCCACGAAGGTGCACGTGTGGGCCGCGCGGATGGTATGGGCCGAAGGTTCCCCCGTATCGCAATCCAGGCCACTGGGCAGGTCCACGGCCAGGATGGGCACCCCCGCGGCATTGAGGGCATCGATCACGGCGTCCAGGGGCGGGCGAGGCGGGCCGTGTGCGCCGGTGCCCAGCAGGGCATCGACCACCCACGCGGCACCGTCCAGCGCACGCCGCAGACGCACGGCATCGTGGCGGGCGCCAAACACTTCCAGCGGAATGCCACTTTTTTCCACGATGCGGTAATTCACTGCCGCGTCGCCGGCCAGTTCGGCCGGCTCGGCCCACAACAGCACCCGCACCGGGTAGCCGCGGAGGTCCAAGTGGCGGGCCACCACGAGGCCGTCCCCCGCGTTATTGCCTTTGCCGCAGGCGATCACCACCGGCCCGGCAATGCCCAGGCGTTCCAAGGTGTCGGCCACGCCGCGCCCGGCGTTCTCCATGAGTACCACGCTTGGGACGCCGAACTCCCGGCTGGCCCGCTCGTCGAGCAGGCGCGATTGCTGTCGGGTGAGGGTTCGCGGGCGGGTGGCGGACATGGCGTCGAGCAGCAGGCAGCGAAGTCGGGCGTTGGTACTGCGGCCTCTATCCGCGGTTATGGAGGTCCGCGGATGTCTTGTGAAGATAGTGGTGGCACAGGGCGATGGCCAGGGCGTCGGCCACGTCAGGGGGCTCGGGCAGGGCAGCCAGGCCCAACTCGAAGCGGATCGCCCGCTGCACCTGCGACTTGGGCGCCCGGCCCGAACCCGTAAGCACCTTCTTGACCTGCGTGGCCGAGTAGCTGACCACCGCCAGGCCGGCCTGGGCGGCGGCCAGGCAGATCACCCCACGGGCGTGGCCCATGAGGATGGCGGTCCGCGGCCGGCCATAGTGCGAATACAGCTCCTCCAGCGCCAAAACGTCGGGGGACAACGACGCGATGACCTCGCGGATGCCGTCATGGATTTCGGCCAGCCGGCAGGCCAGCGAGCCCCGCGCCTTGGCCCGGACAACCCCGGCCTCGCATAGGCACAACGTGCGGCCTCTGGCCTCCAGCACCCCGTAGCCCGTCGTGTGGAGGCCCGGATCGACACCCAGCACCCGGAGCGGCCGGGGTGGGCCTTCGAATGACCCCGGCGGGCAATCGGGCGCGGGTGTGCTCACTTGCGGAGGCTCCACTCGGTGCCTCCCGGCCGGTCCTCCAGCACCACGCCCAGCTCGGCCAGCCGGCTGCGGATCTTGTCGGCCGCGGCAAAGTTCTTGGCCTTGCGGGCGTCGGCACGGATCTCGACCAAAAGGTCCAGCAACTGGCCCACCAGGTTGTGCTCGGGTTGGACGGACTGCTTGGGCGGGGCGAGAAACAACCCCAGCGTGGCCGCCAGCTCGCGGAGCGTGCTGGCCCCTTGCCGCAAGCTCGCCACGGCCGATGGGTTCCTCGCCTGCGGGTCTTCGAGCTTCTCGTCGTCGGCGAACTTGTTCAGCCGGCGGAGCAATTCGAACAGCACCCCCACCGCAGCCCCGGTGTTGAAGTCGTCGTCCATGGCTTCCAGGAAGCGGTTGCGGTGTTCGGCAATTGTCCCAAGCACCGCCGAGCCTGCGGGGCGCCTCCGAGCGGGCGAGCCGGAGGGCGGACGCCAGCTCCCCCTCGCTCCGCCGCCGGGGGAACGGCACCTGGTAAAAATCCTCGCCCGTGATCCGCCGGAATCGCTGGAAGAAGCGGTAGAAGCTCTCCAGCCCCACGCCCACCTCGCGGATCCGCTGGACGCTGAAGTCGATGGGCCGGCGGTAATGGGTCGAAAGCAGAAAGAAGCGCACCTGCTCGGCCGTAAAGCCTTGCTCGCGGAGCAGCAGCAGGAAGGACTGGGCGCCATGGCGGCCGGCGATCTTGCCGGCCTCCTGGGCCTCCTGGTCGCCCTCGGCCGGCCGTGTGGTGCGCCCGCCCACCTTGCCCACCTCGTCGGAGGCCTGCATCAGGCCGTTGTGCATCCAGTAGCGGGCCATGGGCTTGCCGTGGCAGGCCTCGCTCTGGGCGATTTCGTTCTCGTGGTGGGGGAACACCAAGTCCAGCCCGCCCCCGTGGATGTCGAAGGTCTCGCCCAGCAACTGGCCGCTCATCACCGAGCACTCGATGTGCCAGCCCGGCCGGCCCGGCCCCCAAGGGCTGGGCCAGGAAGGTTCGCCCGGCTTGGCGCCTTTCCACAGGGCGAAGTCGGCACCGCTCCGTTTGCGCTCGGCCGTGGTCCCCCCTTCGATCTGCATCTGCTCCAGCGAGCGCCGGCTGAGCTTGCCGTACTCCGGAAAGCGGCTGACATCGAAATACACATCGCCGTCCGAGACGTAGGCGCAACCCTTTTCCGCCAGCCGCTCGATGAACGCGATCATCGCCGGGATGTACTCGGTCGCCCGGGGAAAATGGTCCACGCCCTCGACCCCCATCACCCGCAGGCATTCCATGTAGTCGGCGGTCATTTCCTCCGCCAGTTGTGCCACGGTAATGCCCCGCTCGTGGGCCCGGGCAATGAGCTTGTCGTCCACATCGGTGATGTTGATGACCCAGGTGACCTCGTAGCCGTTGTAGGTCAGGTAGCGCTTGATGGCATCGAACACCACCGGCCCGACCATGTGCCCGATGTGGCTGGGCTTATAGACCGTGGGTCCGCAGAGGTAGATTCCGACTTTGCCCGGCCGAACCGTCTGAAAGGGCTCTTTGGTGCGTGTCAGGGTGTTATAGACGCGAATCATAGCGGTAGCGTGCGGAGTGCAAAGGCAGGGGCGGGCAAGCGGGGCCTAATCGAGGGACGATTCGGCGGCCTGCGGCACCAACAGGGCCACGCACAGGGCGGCGATGGCCTCGCGCCGGCCCACGGCATCGACCCCCTCGCCGGTCTTAGCCTTCAGCCCGACCTGAGCGGGCTGGAGGTCCAGGATTTCGGCCAGGCGCTGGCGGATGCGGTCGCGGTGGGGGGCCAGCCGTGGGGCCTCCAGCAGGACCACGCAATCCAAATTGGCGATCCGCCACCCCGCCGAGGCCACGCGCAGCCATGCCAGGCGGAGCATGTCGGCCGAGTCCCGCCCCCGATTGGCGGGGTCGCTGTCGGGAAACATCTCGCCGATGTCGCCCAGGGCCGCGGCCCCCAAGAGGGCATCGGTCACGGCGTGCAGGAGCACGTCGGCATCGCTATGGCCAGCGCAGCGAAACCCGAAGGGGATATCTACGCCGCCGATGCGCAACGGGCCCCCCTCCACCAGCCGGTGCAGGTCATAGCCCAACCCCACTCGCGGTCCGTGCGTGGCGTTATCCCCTGATCTGGTCCATCGTTTCGGTATTGTACGACGCTGGGGGATTATACTGGGCCCCCTGGTGGCCTACAACCTCAGCGCCGAAGCGATGTTTCCGCCTGCCGCTGCCGCGCCATGGGGCGCATCCCATCCCCTCGCGGACCACACCGGCGGAGGGGTTTCGGCGGGCGATTCTAACCCATTGCACCGCCGAAGGCCCGGCCGGGAAATCCGCACCGAGGCGTCCCCCCGCGATTCCTTTGCCCGGCGTAGCCAGCCTCGGGCTGGCCGGCCGCCAGGGGCTGGAGGGGAAACTGTAACTCTTTGTACGGCAATTGGTTTGTGTCCAGCTTGACGAGGCCTGAGGCGTCCAGTAGGATTTCCAGATTGGGATAGCCGCTTGTGCGGTAGCAAGGGCGAGGTTCAAGAAGGGCCACTTCGTGCCTTTTTTTTATCGCGGCGCGAGGTGAGCGTGGGTGTGAATATCGACGGATTTCCCCATTGGCGGGGGGTAAGCGAGACACAATGAACCCCACCGAAGTGTTGCGGATCGTTGACGCGATCCACCGCGAAAAGAACATCGACAAAGAGATCGTGTTCCAGGGGATCGAGGCGGCATTGGTCTCGGCGGCCAAGAAGCATTATGGGGAAGACCAGGAGATCGAGATTCACATCAACCGCCAGACCGGCGAGATCACCGGCAGCCATAACGGTATTCCGCTGACCCCCAGCGAGATTTCGGAGCGGGTGGCGGCGCAGACGGCCAAGCAGGTGATGATCCAAAAGATTCGCGAAGCGGAGCGCGATGCCCTGTACGCCGAGTATTGCGAGCAAAAAGACCAGTTGGTCAGCGGCATCGTGCAGCGGTACGAGGGGGGCACGGCCTCGATCACGCTGGACCGTCCCGGTCCTACGGCCGAGGCCATCCTGCCCCGCAGCGAGCAGATTCCGGGGGAGACGCACCACCAGAACGAGCGGGTTCGGGCCACCGTGGCCGAGGTCCGCAAGCAAGGCTCCCGCGTGCGGATCATCCTGAGCCGCACCCGGCCGCAATTGGTCGAACGCCTGTTCGAGCAAGAGATTCCGGAGATCAGCGACGGGGTGATCGAGGTGCGGGCGATGGCCCGCGAGCCGGGCTACCGCACCAAAGTGGCCGTCAGCAGCACGGACCAGCGGGTCGACTGCGTGGGCGCCTGTCTGGGCGTTCGCGGCAACCGCATCAAGAACATCGTGGATGAACTGGCGGGGACCGCGCGGATCGACGTCATCCCCTACAGCGACGACATGCAGGTGTTCATCCGCAACGCCTTGCAGCCGGCCGAGGTGGACGAGGTGATCCTTTGCCAGATGCTGGGGCGGGCCATCGTGCTGGTGCGCGAGGACCAGCTTTCGCTGGCCATTGGCCGGCGGGGCCAGAACGTCCGGCTGGCCAGCAAACTGTGCGGTTGGGACATCGAGATCATGACGCGGGAAGAGCTGGACGTGGCGCTTGAAAGGGCCATCGCCGGCTTCTCGTCGCTGGAGGGGGTGAGCGAAGAACTGGCCGATC
>JBBIQF010000269.1:0-8573 GCA_037442445.1 Planctomycetaceae bacterium | reverse complement strand
CGCACCCGGCAAAGTTCGACCCCGAGCAGAGTCCCCTGCCCGTGGGCGTAACCTTCCGCTCCGGCCCCCCGGGGGCGGCGCTGGAAGGACTGGCCGTCGCCTCGAACTCCACCAATCTGCTCCACAGCGAACAGATGGTGGACCTGGGCGGGCCGATCAGCGCCCAGCGGATCGCCGAAAACCGCTGGCGGGTAACCAACGGTACGGACTTTCATCTCCGGGGCGTGGGGATCGTGGGCCTGGACGTGCCGGCCAGTGCGGGCCAGCGCAAGCCGGCCATCAAGCTGCGCTTGACCGGCCAAGGGCCGGAGGTGAGCGTCATCATGGAATCCTCGCAGCCGGCCCCTGGCTCCCCGTCCGTCGCTGGGGCTCCGCCGCCCCAGAAATCCGATTCCCCCGCGCCGGAAGGAAGCAAGGCGCCAACCACACCCGCGGTGGTTTTCCGCAGGGCGTGGGTGGGCGAACTCCGGCCGGGCCAAAGCGCCGAGGTCGAGCTGGAGACGTTGCCCGGCCCCTGGCCCACAGGCACCTGGTCCGAGTTCCGCAATCGTGACCCTCTTACCGCCGACCGCGCCGGGCGCCCCCCGGCCGGCGAACTGAACGTCCGCGAGCTGATCGAGCTGGCCGGCCTGCTCGGCCTGCAGCCGGGCGAGACCCGGCTGGTGGCCTGGACGGACCAGCCCATTGCCGGGCAAGAGATCTCCCCCCCGGCCCCCCGCCCCCCAAACGCGGCGGTGCTGGTGGCGCATATCGGCTACGGTTCCGATGGAGACCCGAAACCCGATCCGGTACCTCGCGCGATGGTTGCCGAAGCCCTTCCGGTGCTTGGCCCCACGGGCGTGGTCCGCTCCAAAGAGTAGGGTACGTGCTTGCCACGCACGCCGCGCCGCAAATGACGGATGTCGAAAGACAAACGACGAATGTCGAATGAAGCACCAAATCCCGAATCTCAAATCCCAAATCCCAAATCCCAATGACCAAGCACCAATGACCAACGACCAACGTACGGTGCGTGCTCCGCACGCACGCTCTCCGGGCCCGGCCGGCGCCCTCAAGGGCCGGGCGCAAAAAACGCCGAAAACCGTGTTGCTCCTAGCGAAGCTCCCCCTATGATCGAACTCATCGAATTCACCAAACGCTACGGCGATCTGTTGGCGGTCGACCGGCTGAGCCTCAAGATCGAGCCGGGCGAGATCTTCGGCTTTATCGGCCCCAACGGTGCTGGCAAGAGCACCACCATACGGTTTCTGGCCACGCTTCTGAAACCCACGGCCGGCGAGGGAATCGTCAACGGCTTCCGCGTAACCCGCCAGCCGCTGGAGGTCCGCCGCTCCATCGGCTACATGCCCGACAGTTTCGGCGTGTACGACGGCATGACGGTCTGGGAGTTCCTGGACTTCTTCGCCGTGGCCTACCAGATTCCCCGGGCGCGGCGCAAACGGGTGATCGCCGATGTGCTGGAGCTGCTCGATCTTACGGGCAAACGCAACGCCCTGGTCAACGGGCTGTCGCGCGGCATGAAGCAGCGGCTGTGCCTGGCCAAGACCCTGGTGCACGACCCCCCGGTGCTTATTCTGGACGAACCGGCCAGCGGCCTGGACCCCCGGGCCCGCGTCGAGGTCAAGGCCCTGCTCAAAGAGCTGCGGCGGATGGGCAAAACCATCCTCATCTCCAGCCACATCCTCAGCGAGCTGGCCGACTGCTGCACCTCGATCGGCATCATCGAGCGGGGCCGGCTGTTGATGCATGGCCCGATCGACGAGGTGTACCGCCAGATCCAGCGCAACCAGGTGCTGGTGATCAAGTTCCTCGACGGGCTGGAGCGGGGCGTGTCGATCCTCCGCAGCCTCCCCCAAACCCGCCAGGTGCATGTGGAGGGCAACCGGGTGACGGCCGAGTTGGCCGCCGATGACGACGAAGCCGCCGAGATCCTCCACAAGCTCATCGCCAGCGGCGCCCGGTTGGCCTCGTTCGCCCAGAAGGAACCGACGCTGGAGGATGTGTTCATGATGGTGACCGAAGGGGCCGTGGCCTAAAGGGCGATTTCGGCGCGGATGGACCTTGCGCCGGCGGGCCGCCCCGGGGCCAGACAACTCCGCAAACCGCAGCCTGCCCAGGTCCGATGTACCTGCTTGAGAACCCCGTCCTGCAGCGCGAGCTAGTGGTCAACCTCCGCATGGCGCGGGGGTTTGGCCTGCTTCTGGCCTATGTGGGCCTCTTGGGCGGACTGGTGTATTACGCCTGGCCGCAGCAGCAAACCCTGGACCTGACCTCCACCCCGGAGGAAGCCCGCCGCCTGGTGAACCTGTTCTTGCTGGGGCAGTTCGTGCTGATCTCGCTGATGGCGCCCAGTTTCGCCGCCGGGTCGATCACCGGCGAGAAGGAGCGGAAGACCTACGAGATGCTTTTGGCCAGCCCCATGCGCCCGGGGGCCATCGTGCTGGGCAAACTTCTGGCCTCGCTGGTCCACCTGGCCGTATTGCTGGTGGCCACCCTGCCTATCGTCATGCTCTGCCTGCTGTTAGGCGGCACGCACGTGGCCGAGCTTTCGGCCACCTACGTGGGCATGGCGGCGGCGGTGATCACTTTCGGCATGATCAGCCTGGCGTGCAGCAGCTACTTCGGCCGGACCGCGGCGGCGTTGGTGGTGTCGTACTCGTTCATCTTGCCGCTGGTCCTGGTGGCGGTGGTGTTCTACCAGAGTTTCAGCGTCCTGCCGCGCGTGCGGTTGACGGTGCTGGCCGGCGTGGCCCCCGCCGGGGCCGCGGTGCTCTGTGGCGTGTTGATGGCCGCCATCCGCCGCCGGCTCATGCACCCGCCCGATGTCGGGGCCGAAGCCGAAGAGGTCGTGGACCTGGAAGAAGAACAGCGCGAGGCCGTGGGCATGGTCATCCGCCACGACCAGTTCCCCGATAACCTCTTCGCCCCGCCCAAGCGCACCGACCTGATGGCCGACCAGGCCAACCCCGTCTACGACAAGGAAATGCGGAGCGAGATCTTCGGCCGGGGCACGCTCATGTTGCGGCTGGTCATCCAGATGAGCATGGCTTTGGCCTTGGTGGTCATGGCCGTGTGCCTCTATGTCTATCCCCACCGCGCTGCCTGGTACACCAGCTACGTGATCCTTTTCAACATGCTGGTCGGGCCGGTGTTCGCCGCCGGCTCGGTCACCAACGAGCGCGAACGCCAGACCCTGGAACTGTTGCTGACCACCCTTTTGAGCCCCTGGCAAATCCTGGCCGGAAAGCTCGCCGCCAGCCTCCGCATCTCCGCCGTTTTGACCGGTTTTCTCGTCTGGCCCATCCTGCTGGCCTGGCTCTTGCCGCCGTGGAAGCTGTGGCACGATACCATGACCATCGTGGGCTACCTGGCCATCCTGGCCGTCACCTGCCTGACCACCACCACGGTGGCCATGTTCACCTCGGTCCTGTGCCGCAAGACCTCGGCCAGCATGATCTCGGCCTACGGCCTGGTGTGCCTGCTGTTTATCGGCCCGGTGGCCGCCCGGCTGTTCGGCGAGCTGACCTCGGCCAGCCCCGAGGTGATGGCGTGGATCGACCGGGCGGTGATCACCAGTCCCTTTGCGGCCGCCCATAGCCTGCCCCTTACCGCCAACGACGACCCCGGCGCCGGGCCGGTGCGTTGGGGGCCACCGCTGGCCGCCCCCGGCTTCCTCGCCTTCGCGCTGGCTTTGGATGCGGCCCTATTGGGCAGCATCTTGTGGCTGTTCCATCGCCGCTGGCGAGCCACGCGCTAAAGATTTCTCGGGGCCGGCCCGCACCCCCAGCCCCATTCCCGCTACCGCCAGCATCGCCCAGCCCGCCGCCAAAAGCACCCCTCCTACCGGCACCCCATGGACGAACGCCTTTATGCCGGTGCCCAGCCACACGTAGATTCCCCCCGAAAACAGCACCGTGCCCAGCACGAACGCCCAGACCGCCAGGTGCACTGCCCGATGGGCCCACGCCCTGCCTGCGGCCGGTCGCCGTGCGGCCAAAGCGCCCACCGCAAGCAAGGCCAGGGCATGGAGCAACTGGTAGCGCACGGCCGTCTGGTAGCTTTCCCAATCCCGGCCGGCCAACACGCCCTCGAGGGCATGGGCGCCCAGCGCCCCCGCACAGACCCCCAGGGCGCCGAAGATGCCCGCCGCCACCACGCACGCCCGGACGATGCCGGCCGGCGAACCGCTGTCGATCGAGGAACCGCTGGGCTGGCACACAGAACGCACTCGCTTTCCGATACGCTCGATTGTGATACAACCCTCCCGGCCGCCTTGTGGTATTGTGGTGCAGCCGTCCCGCCTGCATTGTGGTGCAGCCCTCGGGGCTGCATTCCGGACCAGTTGCCCCGGCCACATTGTGGTGCAGCCCGTCCCGGCTGCCTTGTGGTGCAGCCCTCCGGGCTGCATTCTGCCCCAGCCATCCCGGCCGCACGGGTCCAGCCAAGCTGTCCGGGCCTCCGTGCGGCGTACCGCGGCCCTCGTGCAGCTATTCCTCGTGTCCTGCAACTTTCTCCTGCTCCAAGGCTCGCTCGATCTTGGCCCAGGTATCGCGGAGCGTTACCGTGCGGTTGAACACCGGCCGGCCAGGCCGCGAATCCGGGTCCACGCAAAAATACCCCAAGCGTTCGAACTGGAAACGGCTTTCCACCGGCGCATCGGCCAGGCTGGGTTCCACGTAGCAGTTGACCACCTCCAGCGAGCGGGGATTGAGGTGCACCAGGAAGTCTTGCCCTTCGGGCACGTCCTCGGGGTTGGGCACGGTGAACAGGTGGTCGTACAGCCGCGCTTCGGCCTCGACCGCGTGGGCAGCCGATACCCAGTGCAGAGTGCCTTTCACCTTGCGCCCGTCGGGCGTATCGCCGCCCCGGGTGGAAGGGTCGTACGTGCACCGCACCTCGACCACCTTTCCGGTCTGCGGGTCTCTTACGTAGTCCACGCAGCGGACCAGGTAAGCCCAGCGGAGGCGGACCTCCTGGCCGGGCGCCAGCCGGAAGTATTTCTTGGGCGGCACCTCGCGGAAGTCATCCTGCTCGATGTACAGCACCTTGGAGAACGGCACCTTGCGGCAGCCCATGCTGGGGTCTTCGGGGTTGTTGACCGCATCGAGTTCTTCCACCTGGCCTTCGGGGTAGTTCTCGATGACCACGCGCAAGGGGCGGAGCACCGCCATGGCCCGCGGCGCCCGGCGGTTCAGGTCTTCCCGCAGGCAGTGCTCGAGCAACTGGATGTCCACGACGCTATCGACCTTCGACACGCCGATGCGGGCGCAGAACGCCCGGATGGCTTCGGGGGTGTACCCCCGCCGCCGCAGGCCCGAGAGCGTCGGCATCCGCGGATCGTCCCAGCCCCGCACATGCCCCTCCTCGACCAGGCGCAGCAGCTTGCGCTTGCTCATCACCGTATAGGTGAGGTTCAAGCGCGCAAACTCGATCTGCCGCGGATGGTAGATGCCCAACTGGTCGAGGAACCAGTCGTACAGCGGGCGGTGGTTCTCGAACTCCAGGGTGCAGATGGAGTGGGTGATCCCCTCGATCGAATCGGACTGCCCATGCGCCCAGTCGTAAGTGGCATAGATGCACCACTGGTCGCCCGTGCGGTGATGGGTGGCCCGGAGGATGCGGTACATCACCGGGTCGCGCATGTTGAGGTTGGGATGGGCCATGTCGATCTTGGCCCGCAGGGTCCGCGAGCCGTCGGGGAACTCGCCCGCCCGCATCCGCTGGAACAAGTCCAGGTTCTCTTCCACCGACCGATTCCGATAGGGGCTTTCCTTGCCCGGCTCGGTCAGCGTGCCCCGATACTGGCGCACCTCTTCCGGCGACAGATCGCACACATACGCCTTCCCCGCCTTGATGAGCTGGATGGCCCACTGGTAGAGCTGCTCGAAATAGTCCGAGGCGTAATACTCGCGGTCCTCCCAGTCGAACCCCAGCCAGCGGACGTTCTCCTTGATGGCCTCGACGTACTCCTGGTCCTCTTTGCTGGGGTTGGTGTCGTCGAACCGCAGATTGCACTTCCCCCCGTACTCTTGGGCGATGCCGAAGTTCAGGCAGATCGACTTGGCATGGCCGATGTGCAGATACCCGTTGGGCTCCGGGGGGAAACGGGTGTGCACCCTGCCGCCGAACCTGCCGGTGCGGATGTCCTCGTCGATGATCTCTCGGATGAAATCGCGAGCCGGTGGCTTGTTAGGCGTACTCATGCGTCCCCTTGGTCCTTCCGCCGCAAGGTGGGTCGGTGCAATCCCTCCGAATGTCCGGTCCTCGGCGCGCGCCGGTGGAGGCTCCGTCCCTCTTGAGGATACGGTTCCCGGCCGGGGGGTTCGGCCCCATCAAGCGGTATGAGGGGGAACCCCTTAGGGGCGCACCACGGGACCGGACACACGAACCACGGCCACCCGGTCCAAAGGGCCGGGCTGCAAAACGTGTTGATTTTATCGGATTGCTGCTCGGGCCGGGTATATTGGCCGCAAGCTGCCGTCTTTCCGCAGGCCCTCCTATTGGGCCGGCGGCTGGGGCGGGGCCCGCCAGAACCGCTGGAACTGGTGCTGATAGTCGGGCAGGCGCTCTTGAAGCCGGCGGCTGAGCGGGCCGGCCGGCGCCGGCTGGGCCAGTTCGGCGAGATACTCGGCCAGTTGCCGCCGGCTATGGGGCGAGTGGTAAAGCAGAAAACACACCCACGCCCAGGCGTCGCGGTATTGGACCGGGCCCATCTCTTCGACCCGCTGTTTGGCTTCCAGGGCCGCAAGCGAACCGAGCGTGCCCAGCCGGGCCGCCCACACCACCTCCGAAAACTGCGGCGCACCCTGGAACCGGCGCCCGGGGGGATTCTCGTAGTGCTCGGCCAGGCCCTCGTCCAGCCAGAGGGGTACTGCCCCCAGCGCCGCGTGCAACAGGGCATGGGTGCATTCGTGCCGCACGTCGATTTCGAACTGCGGGCCCCGCCATGCCAATACCCGCCCCTGCCCGCCGGTTTTCAAATAGAGCGCCCTGCGGTACGGCACGGCCGGGAAGTAGCGGGCCAAGTACCGGTCGTAGGTGGCCCGATCGTGGAAAAAGTACAGCTCGATCCACTGCTTTGGCGCCGCGATGCCCAACTCGGCCGATAGGTCGTGCTGGAGTTGCCGCAGATGGCCCACCAGGGCATCGACTTCGACCAGCGAGAAGTCGGCCCGGCACACGAAAGGCCCCACCAGACGCTCATCCCGCCAACCCGACTGCCCCGCAGCCGCTCGCACAAGCAAGGCCACCAGCACCAAGGCCGCCTGGGCCGCTGCCTGGACTTTCGCCAAAGGAACCCACATCTTTGGCCGCCGCAATCGAGAGGGTTGATCAGTCCATTCTGCTCTCTTCCGCGGGCAACAAGGCCCAAACCCGCGACAATGCTCAGGCCGTGCCGAACCCCGTTCAACCGGCCTTGCGCCAGGCCATCCACAGCGGCCAGAACGACCGTGGCCGCCGCCGGACCTCGGCCGCGATATCCTGGCCCTGGACCACCCGCTCGGGGTTTTCCGAACAGCACGCCACGGCCATCTTGCGCCCGGCCAGGGCCTCGATACGCTGAAATGCCTGGCGCAGCCGCGGCGCCCGGCCATGGGCGCTATGAGCGTCGGTGGCCACGAAATGCACCCGCCCCCGCTTCACCAGCCACTGGCAAAACGATTGAACCCGCGAGCCGAACCGGCCGCACAAACTGCCCGCCGTGACCTGGATCAGGCAGCCGGCGTCCAACCACGGCCCGAGGACCTCGGGCTGGCGCATAATCGCCACATTCCGCTCCGGATGCGACAGGATGCCCACCAAACCCGCCTGCCGCAACTCGCGGAGCATCCCCTCCAGCGGCAGGTACACATCGTGCGGAAGTTCCAAGAGCACATGGCGTCCCCGGCCGGCCAGGGTCAGCACTTCGCCCCGGCGAATCTGGGCCACTAGATCGGCCGTCACCCGCACATCAGCCCCGGGCAGCACCTCCAGCCCGAGTCCGCGCTGCGCAAGCCGAGCGGAGAACTCCGCGGCCCCCTGGCAAATCGCCTCCGCCCGATTACCCGCATAAACCCCTAACTGGTGGGGAGTGGCCACTATGGTGCGGATGCCATCGGCCAGCGCGACCTCGGCCATGGCCAGCGCCTCGGCCCACGTGGCTGCCCCGTCGTCCATGCCGGGCAAGATGTGACAATGGATGTCCACCAATGGTGGGATTGATCGCTCAGGCAAAGCGGTTCTCTCCATCCCTGGACGGGGCATGCGACCGAGGCCGGCCGGCCAGCCTTGGCCAGCCGGCGTCTCAGGCGCCCCCGATTCCGCATCCCCCCGCGGCCCCGGAGGCGGGACTGTAGCCAAGCGTCGCACCCGCGTCAATACGGCCTCGGGACTCGCAGTAGGGTGCCTGCTTGCACGCACGCCCCCAGGGGAATGACGAATGTCGAAAGTCAAATGACGAATGCCGAAGCGCCAAGCACCAATGACCAAAGTAGGGTGCGTGCTTGCACGCACGCGGCCCCCACCAATGTCGAATGTCGAAAGACAAATGTCGAATGACCAAGCACCAATGACCAAATCCCAATGACCAACGA
>JBBIQF010000268.1:6480-8578 GCA_037442445.1 Planctomycetaceae bacterium | reverse complement strand
GGCTCCAGCGCACGTAGTTGCACACGAAGAGGTCGAGCCGGCCATCGCGGTCGTAATCGAAGAACCCGCAACTGGTGCTCCATGCCGGCTCGGCCGACGCCAAGCCCGACTCGTCCGTCACATCGCGGAACTTGCCGCCGCCCAGATTGCGGAACAGGCGATTGCGGCTGGCATACCGCGGGGGGCCGGCGGGGGGCTTGCCGGGGCCTTCGGCCGCCGCCGTCTCGGAGAGGGCCACGGCCGAGATGAACACATCCACCCGGCCGTCGTTGTCGTAGTCGCCTACCGCCACCCCCATGCCGTAGGTGGGCACGTCCAGGCCCGAGCCTGCCGTCACGTCGCGAAACCGCCCCTGCCCTTCGTTGTGATACAGCCGCGGAGTGGGGAGCGAACCGGCCTGGCCGGCCGCGATATCCCACGGCCAGGGGCACGAATCGACCAAGAGGAGGTCCTGGCGGCCATCATCGTCGTAGTCGAACACCGCCACGCCGCCCCCCATGGTCTCGGGCAACAGCTTGCTGCCCTGGGCGCCGTTGGTGTGGTGGAAGGCGATCCCCCAGGGCCGACTCGCTTCGGTAAACGTGACGCTCGGCGGGCTTGCAGGCGGTGTCGCCGGGGGCGGGGGAACGATCACCGTCATGGCCTCGACCGGCACCGGCGCACGCCCCAATCCGTGCCAAAGCATGCCGATGCCCGCCACCAGCCCGGCTGCCAATAGCACCGCCAGCGACCGCCGGGCGGCCCGGGCAATGACGGCCTCTTCGTGCCTTTGGGCGGCACCGCGAGAATCCGCCGCGGCCCGGCCAGTGCCCAAAGGCGCGGCACCAGCGGCCGGGGAAGATTCCGGTGTGATATTGGGTTGGGAATCACGGGGTTCGGACAAGGGAAGGGGTCTCCATCGCAGTCGAGTCGGAAGGGGAAACCAGCGGATAGATGGCCACCCGCTCCGCAGCCCGGTCGGCGTGCGGATAGCGAATACGGGCAGCGGCGACCGCCCGATCCCGAGCGTTATCGTCGGGTTTGTACTTGGCGTACAAGCCCGCGTGCTTATTGGCCTTGGCCGTCTCGCCCAATTGGGCGTACAGCAAGCTCAGGTTGTAGTGGGCCGAGACGTTTTCGGAATCGATGGAAAGCGTCTTCTCGAACTGGGCCACGGCCTGGCGGAGGAGGTGCTGGCGTCGCTCGGCCTGGGCAGGTCCCCGGCATTGTTTGGCCTGATCGAACAGCGTCTCGCCCAACTGGTTGATAACCTCGTAGTCCAGGCTGAAATCGAAGCCCCGGCGGACCATCTCCTCGGTGCGGGCCTCCAGCACGCTGCGAAAGTTGCGCTCGGCGTCTTCCAGGCGCCCCTGCTGCCGGCTCACCAGGCCGCTGAGCCACGCCAGGGTCCAGGAGGGGGCGGGCGGGTCGCGGTGTTCGGCGGCTCGGCGCAGGGCGGCGGCCGCTTCGTCCAGCCGGCCCTCGGCGTAGTACACGCGGGCCAGGTTGAGCGGGCCGTCGGGCCGACCTAGCTTCTCCACCTCGGCGAACGCCTCGGCCGCCTGCCGCAGTTGCGCCCGGCCTTTCAGCAGCAAGCCGATGCCGTAGTCGTTCCACCGCTCCCAAAGCGGGATGGTGGAAGTCTGGGCCGGCACCTCGGCCGCCACCCCCTCGACCGGTAACAGCACGCGGTCCTCGGCCAGCGTGACGATCGGCAGGTCGTTGCAATAAGGCCGATCTGCCGCGCCCACCGCGGGGGTTTGCCCCGGCTTGGCCGACCGGGCCACAAACTCCATCAGCTCAAGATCAAACTTGCGGTACTGGAGCTTCACCTCGATGGTTACCGGGGCCGAAAGCCCTTTGGGCACTTGCAGGGCATAATGCACGGCCGAGGCCGCCCCAGGCGGAATCTGGTTGTCGTACAACGGCACGAAGATATCCTGCGGATTGCGGCGGGCGATGCGGTAGCCTTGGCGGTCCAGCATGAAGACATTGACGAAATGGCTGGCGGGGTCCACTCGGCCCCGGGCGTCCCGCGCCCCGCTGCGGCCCAGCACCCGATCGCCGGAGCGCACGGTCACATCGAGCCACAACTCGTTGGAATCGGCCGTCCCCTGCG
>JBBIQF010000268.1:0-6459 GCA_037442445.1 Planctomycetaceae bacterium | reverse complement strand
ACGCCCAGCGTGCGGACCACCACCTCCAGCACGTAGGGCACCTCGGGCCGCAAGGCGGGCAACTGCGGGCGCAACGGCCCCACCAGCCGGCCATCCACCCCCTGGCCCTCGCGCAGCCCGAATATGTCCACCCGCACCTTGCCTTGCAGGAACTGGCGGTGGGCTTCGACCACCTCGGGCCGCTGGCGAAGATGGGCGATGGCCGTGTTGGCCCCCACGAACAGATGGCTGTGCACGCTCAGCGCCTCGGCCCCGTCGAAGTACTGCGCCCCGAAATCCTCCGACGCCACCAGGGGCATATGGCACGAGGCGCAGCGCTCTTTGGCCTCCGGCGGATAGTAGAAACTCCGCGCCCCGTGCCCCGATACGCCGCTCAAGAGAAACGTGTCATAGTGGTTCTGCCCGCGCAGAAACTTGTAATCGTTCACCAACTGCGGGATGTGCACCTTGTGGCACGCCGAGCAGAACTCGGCCGTGCGATGCAGCGGCTTGAGGAACGTCTTCTTGTGGAAGGCCGGCTTGCCCTTGATCAACTGGTGGTTGATCCACCGCAGGACCGGGTTCTGGCTGAAGGCAAAGGGGTAATGCAGGGGTTCTTCGATGGTGTAGTCGGCGTCGCCCCGCGCGCTGTTGATGTGGGTGATGGCATGGCATGCCGTGCAGGTGATGCCCGCCTGCGAGGTGGGATCGTGCACGTCGTCATATTCCGGGTCGTCGAACAGGCCGGCAAACAGGGGGACCGGGTCGTGGCAACCGGCGCACCACCGGGCGCGGAACACGTTGCCATCGCGCTTGAGCGAAACCTCGCGGGTCTCGCGTACCGCCGCGGCATACACCGGATTGTTGAAGGAACTGAAGCGGTGCACGCTGTCGGACCACTGGGCGTGCACATCGGCATGGCAGTCGCGGCAATAATGGTCGTCCATCAAGAGACCGGCCGGGATGTAGCCCCCATGGGCCGTCCGGGCCAGCGAGGGGCGAAACCGGCCTTCCTCCTCCGCCACCGGGACCGCCTTGGACCGGGGGTCCAGCCCGTGCAACCCCACCGCGCCGGCGCTGAGCACCACCAGGGCCAACCCATAGGCCACGCCCAAGCGCCAGCGGATGGGCGGCCCGGCCAGGCGGTGCAACACATAAAGCCATACCGCGGCAAGCGGCGCCAGCACATGCACCCAATACACGGCGCTACGCAGGGCCGGCTGCTTGAGTTCCAAAGGCCCCAAACGCATCAGCACGAGGCCGCTGGCCACCAGGGCAAACGATACCACCAACAGGGCCAGCCCCATGCGCACGGCCTGCCGGTTCCGCCGCCGCCAGGTGTTGCGGAGGTGCACCGCCACAAAGGCCGCCAGCGGGCAAGTCATCGCCAACCCCAGCGCCAAGTGGGCCAGGAACATGTACTGGTAAAAGAAGTTCTGGACACTTTGGCCGGTTGCCCACTCCCAGAACGTAATGCCCGCCAGATAAGCCGAATTGGCGCCCAGTACGGCGGCCAATACGGTCAGCACGACCAGCACAATGCGTAGCCGCGGCCCGACCGCCGGAACCATTCTCCTTGGCCCCGGCATGCCCCTGGGGTCGTCTTGCGTTTGAAACATATTGCCACCCCGCCAACACCGATATGAAGGAAAGAAAACCGTAAACGATTGCTTTGAAAGGACTTGAGATGCCAGTCGCGGGCCTTGGCCGCACGGCACCAAGGACCACGCCCCCCAGGGCGAACAACAAGAGCCCCACGATCCAAGCCAAAGGGGCTATGCTGTGCGCTACACGGGCTGCCATACGAGGATGCCGCTTGCCCACGGCGCCGGCCGAGTTTCAACCTCGAGGTCGCTTATGAATTCTGAGCAGACTGGCAAAGGGCCCGGGTCCGGCCGGCCAGCGTGGTAAGCAGCGGATACCGAGCTGCCGTGCGGGTTGGAGGCCATCGACCTTCCCGGCACTTCCCGGGGTACCTGGGCGCCCTCCTTGAGGCGGAGTAAGATGCCCCTTGGGGCAGGGAGGCCCCTGCTCTTGTAACGCTACGCCGCCTCGGGCGTTGTAAAGAAGAAACCCGTGCACGTGGGGAACCGCGATGGCCACGCAAGCAACGTGGGGGCAGCGGCGGCAGTGGGTGTTGGCGGCCCTGGCACGCTATGAACTCCCGCTGCTTCGCTTTGCTCGCCGATTGGTGGGCGACGAAGATGCTGCGCGCGACGTGGTCCAACACGCCTTCCTCCGCCTGTGCGACCAGCCCCCCCAAGACCTCGGCGACCGGGTGGGGGCATGGCTGTACGCGGTCTGCCGAAACCGTGCCGTGGACTGGCTCCGTTCCCAACAGCGTTCCCCTTGCCTGGGGGAAAACGATGGCCTCCAGGGAACCAGCCGAGAGATGGATCCCGCCGTGGCGGTCGAACAGCACGACTTGTACTGCCGACTCAATGAACTGGTGGCCCAGTTGCCGCTTGCGCAGCGCGAGGCCATCGCCCTCTGGACCGAGGGGTGCACCTACCGCGAAATCGCCGCCATCCTCAACACCAGCGAGGGCAACGTGCGGGTGTTGGTCCACCGGGGACTGAAAGCGGTGCGCCAGCATCCGGTCGCCCAGCGGCTGCTGGAACCTGCGAATCGAAAGGACCGACCCTTGCCCGCTCGCGAGCCTGACGAGGTCCGACCATGAGCGTCAACCGCCATGAATCCGAATTGGCCGAGACCCATGCCGCGCGGCTGACCGCTTATGCTCTGGGCCAACTCGAGGGCCAGGAGCGAGCCGAAGTGGAACGCGAACTGGCCGCCTCGCCCGCCGCACGCCAGACGGTCGAGTCGGTCCGGGCCCTGGCCGATCATCTCGTGGAAGCCACCCGGGCAGACACGGCCGGGGGGCCATCGGCCACCATCCGCGCCGCGGTCCTCCGCCGCCTCGACGAACTGGAGGCAAGCCAAATCGCTCCGCCCAAGCCCAGGCGGACTTTGCGGCCCGGCTACCGGCTGCTGGTGGCCCTGGCGGCCTGCCTGCTCGTCGCTGCCATCCCGGTGGCCTGGCTCACTTGGCTGAACCGCCGGCCGGAGGGCGGGGCACTTGCACTCGTGCATCCGGCCCCGGGCGCCAAGTCGGTCGCCCCTGCGCCCCAGGAGCCTTTGGCGGCAAAGAGCCAGGCCGAGACGATCCCGGCCAAGTCTCCTGCCGGGCCAGCGCCGCCCCATGAGTTGTCTTGGGATACGGGGGCCGCGCGCGGCGGGCGCAGGGCAATCGCCGATCGCACCTCGGAACCCGGCCCAGTCCCCGCTGCCGAGCCGCATTCTCTGGAGGGCCCTGCGGCTACGTCGGCTGGCAAGACCCGGGCAAGGGTTGCCGAAGAACTCATGCCGCCGCCTGCCCGGCGCGAAGAGGTACCGAGCCTGGCGGGAGCCTCCACGCCCGAGGCACGCAAGTCCCCCGCGATGGCGCCTCCAGCGATGCCCGGCATGGCAGCACCTGCGGTGCCTGAGGCCAAGGCCGGGGCCCGCCCTGCCGAGCCGGCTGCGGTGGCCGCCCCCGGGATGGCAGGCAATGTGCCCGCGCCGGCCGCACCCGCTGAAAAGCCGCCTTCCGCGTTCGGAATCAGCACGTCCGCAGATAAACCGCCTGGCGGCGGGCAAATGCCGGCAGCCGCCAAGTTGGAAGCGGGCGTTCCCGACAGTCTCGGCCCAGGCATGCCCGGTATGCCCGCCGGCGCACGACACCCCGCCCTGGCCGACACCGAGGTACTGAAGGCTGAACCCGCAGCACCCAAGAAAGCCTTTGCGCCGCAAGACACGGAGTCGGACCGGCCCGAACGCCCGAGTCCCGCTGCTCGGCCTGCCGAGCGCTCGGATGCCAAGCCTGGGATGGTAGCGGGGCAGCCGGCACCGAGCGGATACCCGGGAGGTTATTTTCTAAGACCTTCGTCTGTGGAGCAGGGCTATCCGGCCATGGTCCCGGGCGCTCCGGGCGTGGGCCAGGGCTATCCCGGGATGGCGGCGCCGGCAGGCCGGGCCGGGCAGGTGGCGCCTCCTTCGCGGGCCGCGGCCGCCATGGGCCCCATGGCGCCCTCTTACGCCCGGGGGGTTGCACGGGATGGGTTCTTCGGCGCTCCACAGCAAGTGCCCATGCAGGCACAAACGGCCCGCCGCACAGCGCGCCAGGACCAGAGGATGGCGTCCGAATCGGCCGCTTCCAGCCAGACGCCTTCGGTCCCCCAGGCCGAACCCCAGCCCTTGATCGAGCACCCGTTTGTCGAGGTGGGGCCGTACCCCGTATCGCCGCTTCCGCTGGAAGTGGATCGCACGCAATACCAGAGGGTAGTGGCGGCAGTGCGTGCCGGGCATTGGCCGCGGCCAGAGACGCTGGACATCCACGGCTTGATCAATGCCTTTCCGTACCGCGACCCGCCGCCCCCCGTGCAGGCGGCACTGGCGGTGACTGTGGAAGCGGCCGAGTGCCCGTGGAAGCCGGGCCATCGGCTGGTCCGCGTGGCCGTGGCGGCCGCCGATTGGCAGGCGAACATCGGGCCAGCCCCGCAGGCATTGGCCAAGCGGCCTGCGGAAACTGCCCTTCAGCCCTCCGAAGCGCCATCGGCCGAAAAACACCGCGAGGGCGTGCGAGGCGCGAAGGTGGCACCGGTGGTTGCCCGCGATGTCCGCATCCTGGTGGAGTTCAACCCGCTCCAGGCCGCTGCCTATCGGCTGATCGGGGCCGAGATGCCCGCGGCCGTGCCGCTGGCCGAAGCCGATGCGGCCGTGGCCGCAGCGGTCCTCCACGCGGGCCAGCGGGTGGTGGGGCTTTACCAGGTCATTCCGCCAGCAGCGGCCGCCAACCAGGCCCAGTTCCCCCAACTCCGCTACCAGCGACCGGCGGTGGCTCCCGAAAACCTGACCAAAGACGCCTATTCCGGCCAGCTCTTGACCGTGCACGTGCAGTACCGCGAGGCCGCCACCGGCAAGATGCAACAGGCCGAGTTCGCCCTGAAGGATTCGGCCAAGCCGTTCGCCGAGGCCTCGGCCGATCTGCGTTTCGCCGCGGCCGTGGCGGCCTTCGGTATGCTTGTGCGCCAGTCGCCCTACGCAGGGTCGGCAACGCTGGAATGGGTGGAGCAGACGGCGGCGCAAGCCGCCCGGGATGCCCCGGCCGGCCCGCGGACCGAATTCGTCGATCTGGTCCGCCAACTGCGGCGCACTCCGGCGCACTAAACCTAAGGCGGTGCGGATACGCACCCTAGCGGCTTCGGCCCCTATCTTTGGTCATTGGCACTTGGTCATTGGCCATTCGACATTTGTCTTTCGACATTCGTCATTCGTCCTTCCCCAGGCCCGCGTGCGTGCCAAGCACGCACCCACGCCCTTTGCCCGCTGGCTCGTTCCAAAAAGCCTCAAAGGCCCACGATGCTGTAACCGGCGTCCACGTGCAGGGTTTCGCCGGTCAATCCTCCGGACAGCCGGCTGAGCAGGTACACGGCGGTCGAGCCGAGTTCCTCGAAGGTTACGTTCCGGCCCAGGCACGCCTTGCGGGCCGCGTGCTCGCGCATCTGGTCGAAATCGGCGATGCCCGCCGAGCTGAGCGTGCGCATGGGCCCGGCGCTAATGCAGTTGATCCGCAGGCCGCGGCCCATCCGGCCAAGGTCCCAAGCCAAGTAGCGCACGCTGTGTTCCAGCGCGGCTTTGCACACGCCCATCAGGTTGTAGCCCGGCATCACCTTCTCGCCTCCGAAGTAGCTGATGGTGATTACCGTCCCCTCGTCGTTCAACAGGGGGGCGGCATGGCGGCAGCAGGCCACCAGGCTGTACACGCTGATATCCATGGCCAGATGCCAGCCCGCCCGGCTGGACTCCAGATACGGCCGCCGCAGGTCGTCGGGCGGGGCGAAGGCGATGGAATGGACGAAGCAATCGAATCGCCCATAGGTGTCGCGCATGGCCTCGAACACCCGGGCGATGTCCTCGTCTTTCTGGACATCGCAGGGCAAGACCAGGCGGGGGTGGTGGGGTTCGACCAGCCGTTTGACCCGGCGCTCGTTCGAGGGGGTGGGCAAGTGGGTGAAGGCCAGTTCCGCCCCTTCGGCGTACAACGCCTGGCTGATGGCCCAGGCGATACTGCGGTCGTTGGCCACCCCCATCACCAACCCGATCTTGCCGCGAAAAAGGTCGCCCATCGTTGGGTTCAAACTCGCTGTGGAGAGAATTGACGCAGGGAAGTTTCGATGGCGGAGCGCGCTGCGGGCCAACGGAGCGCGGCCGTCCGGGCCGGCTTCCGGCCGGCAAGACGCCGGCGCTCCGCTTGGGGCGCGGCCGCATCGGCCGCACCGGGGCGGGCAAGATGCCCGCCCTCGGCGCCCGAGGATCGTGCACGGTCAATTAGGCCTCGCGGGGCACCGGTCCGGCCAATAGCTCGTACTCCTCCAAAGCCGAGGTGTCGCCGCGGAGCACCGGGTCGCGGGAGCTCGTGGCGGTGACGACGACGTCCTG
>JBBIQF010000267.1:0-8578 GCA_037442445.1 Planctomycetaceae bacterium | reverse complement strand
CTCCATGGCGGGGGTGCACCACACGGTGGGAATCGATTTGGTGGCCATGAGCGTCAACGACGCCTTGTGCGTGGGGGCAGAACCGCTGTTCTTCCTCGACTATGTGGCCCTGCCCCGCGATGACCCGCCGCTGTTGGAGCAGATTGTTCAGGGGATCGCCGAGGGGTGCGTCCAGTCGGATTGCGCCTTGTTGGGGGGCGAGACCGCCATTCTGCCCGACCTCTATGCCCCCGGCGACTACGACCTGGCCGGCTTTTGCGTGGGCGTGGTGGAGCGGAAACACGTGATCGACGGCCGGGCCATCACGCCCGGCGATACGGTGTTGGGGTTGGCCTCGACCGGATTGCACTCCAACGGCTACAGCCTGGCCCGGAAGGTGGTCTTCGAGATCGCCGGGCTGAAAATCCATGACTACGTGGCCGAGCTGGAACGCACCGTGGCAGAGGAACTGCTTGTGCCCACGCGGATCTACGCCCGGCCGGTTCGCAGTGTGCTGGGCTACTATCGCGTCAAGAGCGTGGTGCACGGCATTGCGCACATCACCGGGGGCGGGCTTGTGGAGAACCTGGCGCGGATCGTGCCGGAAGGGGTTCGCCTGGTGCTGGACCGGCAGGCCTGGCCGGTCCCGCCCGTCTTTGGCTGGCTCCAGCGTTTAGGCGAAATCGAGGACGCCGAGATGGAGCGGGTGTTCAACCTGGGCATTGGGATGGTGCTGGTGGTCAGCCCCTATTACGCCGAGAGCATCCGGCACCAGTTGGCCGATCAAGGGGTGCCCAGTTGGCCGATCGGCCGGGCTGAAGCCGGCCCCCGGGGCGTGGTGTGGAGCGCGTAGGCCGGCAGCAAGTAGGGTGCGTGCTTGCACGCACGCGGTCCCGGGGCATGACGAATGTCGAAAGTCAAATGACGAATGACGAAGGGAGCACCCCGGGCCGAGCACCGGTGAGCAAGCACCGAATCCCAAATCTCAAATCTCAAATCTCAAATCGCAATGACAAAGCACCAATGACCAAGCACCCAATCTCAAATCTCAAATCTCAAATCTCAAATCGCAATGACAAAGCACCAAATCTCAATGACCAAGCACCAAATCTCAAATCCCAAATCCCAATGGCCAAGGGCGCTGCAAGAGCGAGGTGCCGGGGTTATCTCGGTGGGGCGGCCGTGCACGCCGCGGAGGGCATTAGGTGCGTGCCCAACCGCCCGGCCAGCGGCGAATGGCGGCCAAGGAACTCTTTCCGCCAAACGGGGCGATGTTCATGCACTCCTCGGGGTGATCATCTCGCAATTGGCCTGCTTTGAATAACCCCTCGGTCGGGGCATGGGCGATTGATCTTGGCCGGTTGGCTGCAAGTTTGCTATAGTGGGGTCCGGTCTTCAGGCGATGTGGGCGCTGGTCCGCTGCACAACGAGGGCGCCCAGCCGAACGCGGTGTAGCGCGTCCCATTGATGGTCCCACCAGGCGGGGGGTTTCGGCGACGGAGTGCCATGATCCGCACGCTTCTTTTTTTGTGCCTTCTTGGGGTATTGGTGCCCGGGGCGGGCTGCACCGTCAATCAAAGCGGCCGGTGGACGTATTGGCCGTTGGCGAAGGTTTCGGACCGAGTCCCCGGGATTACGCCGCCGCCGGAGCGGATGCGGGCAATTCGCGAGTTGGGCCAGCGTGCCGCCCGGCAGGACCCGGTCGAGCAGAACCGGCTGGCGGGCCAACTGGCCGAGATGTATGCCCAGGAACAGGACCCGTTGATTCGCGGGCAGATCATCCAGTCGGCCGGTTATCTGGCCGGGCCGAACACCTTGGCCCTATTGCGCCAGGGCCTTAAGGATGCGGATGCGGACGTGCGGGTGTTGGCCTGCCAGTCATTGGGGCGCTTGGGCGGCCCGGAGGCGGCCGCGGCCCTGGCCGAGGCCCTCGGTTCCGATACCGACCCCGACGTTCGCCTGGCGGCGGTGAAGGCTCTGGGCGAGACGGGCGAGCCATCGGCCATCCAGCCGCTGGGTCTTGCGCTTGCCGAGCGGGACCCTGCGATGCAGTACCAGGCCGTGGCCGCGCTCCGCCAGGTCGCCCCGGTGGATTACGGCAACGATGTCCAGCGGTGGCGGCAGTACGTCAAAGGCGAGCCGGTGGACCCGGAGCCGCCAGTGTCGCTAGTGGAACGGGTCCGCCGGTGGTTCTGAGCCGGCCTGGCCGGTGCCTCCTTGGGGTGAAGTTCCCATGCGGTCCTGTGCGGGTGCGGGCGTAAAGGCTTTGCAGTTGTCGGCCTTGGAAGAAACTCGTAGGATGGTGGCGGATGGGGAATCCGGCCAGGCCGAGGTGCCGAAGGCGGCGGCAACCGGTCCGGGCGGGCAATGGCAGCGGCTCGATCTCGATCCACACGGCGCTCGGCAGGCCCCACATTTCGGTACGCAGGCAGAGGTCCGGCCCGTCGGCCGGCCAGGCATGAAGCCACTTCGATTCACCGACCGCTTCAAGACCCTTTATGCGCTGGCGATCCGGCTCTCAGAGTCGATCGAAGCCGATGCGGTACTGCTGTTGCTGGATGGCCCGGCCGACTGGACCCGCTTGAAGAACATGGCGGGGCAGGAAAAAGTGATCGTGGCGGCCAACACGCCGGCCGAGCTGGTCGGCGCCCGGGAGGCCGGCCTGGAAGCCGTGGTGCTCAACATGGCCGACAGCCCCGTGTACGACCAGCTCACCCAGGCCCTGCTGGAGGCCGTGGCCGACGATATCCTCGCCCCCGGCTCCTGTGTGGTGGCCCTGTACAGCGGCTTCGAGGCCGAAACGCTGGATTCGGTGAGTATCATCAACCTTGGGGAGCATTTGGACCGGCTCACCGGGCGGGACCTCCGGCAATTGGAGACCCGCGTGCCGCTGGACACGCTGAAGCTGGTGGTGGATTTGGCGGTCGAAATCGGCCGCGAAGGCCGCGAAGGCAAGCCGGTGGGCACCTTGTTCGTCGTGGGCGATACCCGCAAGGTGCTGGCGTGCAGCCGGCCGGTGGGTTTCGACCCGGTCCGCGGCTATAGCCGCAAGGACCGCAACCTGAGCGATCCGCGGGTCCGCGAGGGGATCAAGGAGATCGCCCAGATGGACGGGGCGATCATCGTCTCGGCCGACGGCACGGTCGAAGCCGCCTGCCGCTACATCGACGCGCCGGCCCATGCGCTGACGCTGTCCAAAGGACTTGGGGCCCGCCACTGGGCCGCCGCCGCCATCAGCCGGGCGACCAAAGCCGTGGCGGTTACCGTCAGCCAGTCCAACGGAACGGTGCGCATCTTCCAGAACGGCGACGTGGTGCTGCGGATCGAACCCATCCGCCGCCGCGCTTTGATCTGGAAGGATTTCGACTACGAACCCCCCACGCCGGAAAGCCGGGCCAAACCTAAGGCCGATTCCGGAAAGCCATCGTAGGGCGGGCACTGGGCACCTGTGCGACTGGACGGGATATACCGGAAGCCGGTGCGTGCATAGCACGCACGCTACGCCCTGGTGCCCTTTGCCCCTTGCTAGGCCGGCTGGCGCCGGTATATTGAGGATTTTTGGTGCATAAAACCCCGGGCCGCAAGTGAGGTTGCGATGGGTCAAGCATGTGCCGTTTGCGGAAAAACGCCTAGAACGGGCAACCAAGTTACCACCCGGGGCCGGGCCAAGTACCTCGGAGGGGTGGGAACCAAGATCACCGGCATCAGTCGCCGGCAGTTCAAGCCCAACCTTCGGACGGTTCGCATTAGTACTCCCAACGGTACCCACAAAACCGTTCGGGTGTGTGCCAAGTGCCTTCGGAGCGGGGCGGTCACCCGGGTGATCCGGGTAGCGCCCTTTAAGTTGCCTCCTTTGCCCGGCCAAGAGAAACTCAAAGCCGAGGCCCCCGCCCCCGCCCAGGAGCCCAAGAAACCCACGGTCGAGGAATTGATCGCAAAGGGCTACAAGGTCCGCAAGCGGAAGCGCAAGAAGGACGAAACCCAAGGTTAACCGGTTATCTCCTGTGGTGGACCTTCGATGGCCATTTCCCGGGCGGAAGTCGAGAAAGTAGCACTTTTGGCCCGGCTCTTGCTCTCCGAGGCCGAGTTGGAGCAAATGACGGTGCAACTGGGGGCGATCCTCCAGTACATGGACCTGCTGGCCGAGGTGAATACCGAGCACGTCGAGCCGATGGCCCACCCTTTGGAGATCACCAACGTCTTTCGTGGTGATGAGGTGTGCGAGAGCCTGGCGCGGGAGGCCGCGCTGGCCAATGCCCCGCACCGGGACGAGGAGTGCTATCGGGTTCCGGCCGTGCTGGGCGAGACGTAGCCTCTAGGCCCTAATGGGGTACAGGCCGCGATGCCGCTTTGGGATGCTACTGCCACCGAACTTTTGGCCCGGCTCGAGACAGGGGAGGTCTCTTCGGTAGCGGTCACCGAGGCGTATCTGGATCGCATTGCGGCATTGGACGACAGGGTTGGGGCGTTCCTGCGTGTGGATCGGCAGGCCGCCTTGGCGCAGGCAGAGCGGATCGACCAAAAGCGGCGGTCGGGCCAACCCGTGGGCCGTTTGGGCGGGCTGCCCGTGGCCATCAAGGATGTCCTCTGCGTCCAGGGCGAGCCGACCACGTGCGCCTCGCGGATGCTGGCCGATTTCCGGCCGCCCTACGATGCCACGGTGGTGGCCCGGCTGAGGTCGGCCGATGCCGTGCTGTTGGGCAAGACCAACATGGACGAGTTCGCCATGGGGGGCTCGACCGAGAACTCGGCGTTCCGCCTGACGCGGAACCCGTGGGACCTGGGCCGGGTGCCCGGCGGCTCCAGCGGCGGTGCCGCGGCGTGCGTGGCGGCAGGCATGGCACCCCTTTCGATGGGGAGCGATACGGGCGGGTCGGTCCGCCAGCCCGCGGCGCTTTGCGGGGTGACCGGGCTGAAACCGACCTATGGCCGGGTCAGCCGCTACGGGTTGGTGGCGTTCGCCAGCAGCCTGGACCAGGTGGGGCCGCTGGCCCGCACGGCCCAGGACGTCGCTTTGCTGCTGGAAGTGCTGGCCGGCTACGATCCGGCCGACTCGACCTCGGTCCAGGTGCCGGTGCCCCGGTACACCGAGGGTCTGGACCGGCCCGTCGAGGGCTTGCGCATCGGTATGGTGCGCGAGCATTTCGAGGCGGGGCTGGATAGCCAGGTGGAAGCCGCCGTGCGCGAGGCCCTGCGGGTGTTCGAGTCGCTGGGCGCCACCTGCACCTGGGTTTCCCTGCCGCACAGCAAGTACGCGGTGGCCACGTACTACCTCATCGCCCCCAGCGAGGCATCGAGCAACCTGGCCCGCTACGACGGCGTGCATTTCGGCTACCGGACCGACGAGCGGAAGATGCTGGCCGAGCTGGAGGCCCAGCGCCGCAAGCTCACCGAGGCGGGCGACCAGGCCGGGCTGGACGCCCTGGACACGGCCCTGGTGCGCCTGTACCGCAAGACGCGGTCCGAAGGGTTCGGGCCGGAGGTCAAACGCCGCATCATGCTGGGTACCTACGCCCTAAGCGCCGGGTATTACGACGCCTACTATCTCAAGGCCCTCAAGGTGCGGCGGCTGATCCGCGAGGATTACCAGCGGGCCTTCGAGCAGGTGGATGTACTGGCCGGGCCGGTTACCCCCACCGCGGCCTTTGCCCTGGGGGCCAAGGTCCACGACCCGCTGGCGATGTATCTGTTCGACCTGTACACGGTGGGGACGAACCTGGCGGGTTTGCCGGGCATCTCGGTGCCGTGCGGGTTCACGGCCGAAGGGTTGCCCATCGGGCTGCACCTCCAGGCGCCGGCGTTCGAGGAGCAGCGCCTGCTGTGCGCGGCGCATCGATTCCAGCAGGCCACCGACTGGCACACCCGCCGCCCGCCGCTGGAAGCCGGGGCTGCCGGCGGCCCGGTGCCGCCCGGCTCGCAGCAAGGGCCAGACGCCCATGGTACCGTATGACGTGATCATCGGCCTGGAAGTGCACGTGCAGTTGCTCACCCAGAGCAAGATGTTCTGCGGGTGCAGCACGCGCTTCGGCGCGCCGCCCAACACGCAGACCTGCCCGGTGTGCATCGGCATGCCCGGCACGCTGCCGGTGATGAACCGCAAGGCCTTCGAGCTGGCCCTGAAGGCAGCGCTGGCCCTGAATTGCGAGATCCCCCGCCTGACCAAATGGGACCGCAAGAATTACTATTATCCCGACCTGCCCAAGGGCTATCAGATTAGCCAGTACGACCTCCCCCTGAGCCGCAACGGCTTTTTGGAAATCCGCGATCCCAAGGGCCAGTTCGCGCCCAAGCGGGTGGGCATCCTCCGGGCACATCTGGAAGAGGATGCGGGCAAGAGCATGCACGACGAGCGTGCGGGCAAGGCCGATAGCCGCATCGACCTCAACCGGGCCGGCACGCCGCTCTTGGAAATCGTCACCGCGCCGGACCTGCGAAGCCCTGCCGAGGCCAAGGCCTTTCTCGCAGAACTGAAGCTGCTGTTGAACTATCTGGAAGTTTCCGACTGCAACATGCAGGAGGGGAGCCTGCGCGTGGACGCCAACGTGAACCTGCACGTCCACACGCCCCAGGGCACGGTGGCCACCCCCATCGTAGAAGTCAAGAACATGAACAGCTTTCGGGCCGTGGAACGGGCCCTGGCCTACGAGGCCCAGCGGCAGTTCGAGGTCTGGCAGGCGACCGGCAAGCGACTGGGGGAAGTTCCCAAACAGACCCGCGGCTGGGACGAGTCGCGCCAGGCCACCTTCGAGCAGCGCTCCAAAGAGGAATCGAGCGATTACCGCTATTTTCCCGAGCCGGACCTAGTGCCGGTGGTCCTCAGCCCGGAGGAGATCGCCCGCCTGCGGGCCTCGCTCGGCGAGCTGCCTGCGGCGCTGCGCCGCCGCCTGGAGGAGACGTACGCCATTTCGGCCTATGACAGCGATGTGCTGGTCAACCAGGGCCGGGCGCTGGTGGACTATTTTGTGGCGGTGGCCGAGGCCTCGGGCGACGGCAAACTGGCGGCCAACTGGGTCCAGCAGGATGTGCTCCGCGTGCTCAACGAGCGGCAGATCACCATCGAGGCGTACCCGGTGTCGGCCGAGGCCCTCGGGGCGCTTGTGCGCAGGGTCCGCCAGGGGGAGCTCGAGACCAGCCGGGCCCGCGAGGTCCTGGCCCGCATGGTGCAGACGGGCCAGTCGGCCGACCAAGCGCTTGCGGCCATGGGCTTCCGCCCCGTAGACGACCAGGAACTCCGCCGGCTGTGCGAGGAGCTTTTGGCGGCCAATCCCAAGATCGTGGCCGACCTGAAAGCCGGCCGCCTCAAAGCCGTGGGCGGCCTGGTAGGCCAGGCCAAGAAGCGCAACCCCAACGTCAACCCGGCCCGGGTCCAGCAACTATGCCTGGAGCTGGTGGCCCACATGCCGTGAACCCGCCAGCCGGCCCGTGCAACGCCGCTAAGAGCCGGCTTTCCGGACCTCAAGCGATGGCCATCATTACCCTCACCACCGACTTTGGCCAGGCGAGCGCCTATGTGGCGGCCATGAAGGGGGTGATTCTGGGCATCGACCCCTTGGCCTGCGTGGTGGATATCACCCACGCGGTACCGGCGCAGGACATCCGTTATGCCGCCGTGGTGCTGGAAGACGCCGTGCCCTGGTTTCCCCCCGGGACGATCCACGTGGCCGTGGTGGACCCCGGGGTGGGCACCGATCGCCCCCTCGTATGGGCCGAACTGGCCGGCCAGCAGGTCCTTGGCCCCGATAACGGCATCTTCAGCCGATTGGCTGCCCGATTTCCCCCCACGCGCATCATCCGCCTGACCCGGCGGGGATACTGGCTGCCGGAGGTGTCGGCCACCTTCCACGGCCGGGACATCTTGGCGCCGGTTGCGGCGCATCTGAGCCGGGGGCTCGACCCTGCCGCCCTGGGCGAACCCCACTCGCGACTGTGTGGCCTTGACTGGCCCGAGGTCCGCCGCCACCCGGAGGGGATCGAAGGTTCGGTGCTGTACGTGGATGGGTTCGGCAACTTGATTTCGGACATCACCCGGCCGATGCTGGCCGACTGCCCCCAGGGCATCACCCCTTGGGTAGGCTGCCGGGCGGCGTGGGTCCGCGGGATTTCGCAGACCTACGGGCAACACCCGCCAGGCACCTTGGTGGCGATAGTGGGATCCAGCGGCCGGCTGGAACTGGCGGTGGTTGGGGGCAGCGCCGCGGCCCGGCTGGGGGCCTCGGCTGGCGAGCGGTTCGAGGTGCGTTTCACACCGCCCCCGGCGTGCGCGCTGGGAAACCGGACTGAGAGCTAGGCCTATGACCAACTCCGCTGGCAAGGCCCTTAAACGGGCCTGCCATGGCGCTGGCGTGGGTTGCCCATGCTCTTGCCCAACAAACTTCGCCTCCCGGAGGGCAAAACGTTTTGCAGGGATAGGCTGTTATTGCTTGCCTCCCTGGGCCGCCACGTAGTCCTTGAAGATTTGCGGGTCGGGCTCGTACTTCTTGGCCTCTTCGGGGGTGGGGACGCGCAGGGGCCGCAGCACGCGGAATCCCAAGAACTGGGCATCGGTCATGTACCAGATGCTCTGCGGAATCTGCGGGTCTTGCATTTTCCAATCCTTGTG
>JBBIQF010000266.1:0-8580 GCA_037442445.1 Planctomycetaceae bacterium | reverse complement strand
GCCCATGGCAAATCCCGCGAACACCCCGGCCGGCGGCTGGTCCAGCATGGCGGCCACCAGCCGGGCGCAGGCCGCGTTGTCGGCCAGGTACTCGGCCAACTCGGGGGTGCGGGCCTGCCAGGTGGCGATGTAAAAATCGAAGCCCTGGCAAAACGTGTCGCCGTAAAGGACCGGGTCGAACCCACAGTGCCAGACGATCTGCATCACGCGGCACAAGAGGTCCGGGTCGAACTCCGCCCGGTAGAGCGTCCGGTGATCGCGAGGGTCCTTGACCAGCGCGCCGGTGGCGGTAATCAAGGGAACATCCAGCCCCAAGGGGGCGACCAGGGGCAAAGCGCGGCTATAGCGCCGGCCGGTGGCCAATACCACCCGAATGCCGGCCTGGCCTGCTCGAACCAAGGCCTGGCGCGTCGCGGCGGTCAGCTCGTCGCGGCTGTTGACCAGTGTTCCGTCGATGTCGATGGCAAGCAAACGGTAGCGAGGCATAGCCCACCTTCCGCACGCCCGAACCCAAAAGGTATCGGCCGGAAGGCAAACCTTTCAAGCTCCAAGGTCAAAACCGGCCGCGGTGCCGCTCTCTCAGGGCCGCGACTGCGGCGAACCCGTTACCGCGCGCCGCTTGGGTTCCAGCGAGGCGTCGGCCGAGCGGCGGAACTCCTGCTCCAGATAGGCGCGGCCTTGGCGGATGCCGATATGGTCCCATGGGAGGCGGGTTTCGGGCAAGAGCGGCCGGTGGAGCAGGGCTTCCACATCCACCCCGGCCTGGGCCAGTGCTGCCCACCACAGATCGGGCCGGGCGTGCTCGGTCCACGAGTCCAACCGGGCCCCGGAGCGCCATGCCCGCTCGATCGCCTCGCCCACCCGCCGGTCGCCGCGCGACAGCACCCCCTCCAAAAGACTCATCTCCACGTCGTGGCACTTGACTTCCACCCGGGGCGCTGTCCGCCGCGTGCGCAAATACCGGTGGACCGACCGGAAGTATTCCCGCGACTGCATCGGGTACCACTGGTACGGCGTGTGCGGCTTGGGCACCAGGTTCGACACATTGGCCACCACCATGACCCCCCGGCCGCGAATCTGTTTGCCCAGCCGGGCGATGTCCTCGGCCAGGTCCAGGATGCCGTCGAGGTCCTCGCGGCGCTCGCCGGGCAGCCCGCACAGGAAATAGAGCTTCACCCGGTGAAAACCCTGGGCAAAAGCCTTGCGGCACCCTTCCAGCAGGTCGTCGTTCTTGATGGGCTTGCCGATCCGCTGCCGGGTGTCATCGCGGGCCGCCTCGGGGGCCAGCGTCAGCCCCGAGTGGCGGTCGGTATTGAGCAACTCGGTCAGCGTGCGCAACTGCTCGTTGATCCGCAGGCTGGGGACCGAAATGGCCACGTGCAGCGGCCGGAACGTCTCTTGCATCCGCCGCATCAACTCGTCGAAATGCGGATAGTCGCTGGTGGAAAGCGACAGCAACGAGATCTCCTCGTAGCCGGTGTTGCGGTATGCCTGCCAGGCCGCCTCGACCAGCGTCTCCACCCGGCGATAGCGCAGCGGCCGCTTGATGGTCGTGCTCTGGCAGAACCGGCACCGCCAGGGGCAGCCTCGCATCACCTCCAGGGCGATGCGGTCTTGCACGCAGGCCACGTTGGGCACGACCGGCGCCGTGGGCAGCGGCGTAGCATCGAGGTCCGCCACCACGGCCGGCTTGATGAGTTCCGGCACGCCGGCCACCTGGGCCCGCACGACCATCGTGCCCGCGGCCGTCTCTTCGGCCCTGTAACACCCCGGCACGTACACGAACGGCAACTGCCGGGCCAGCTCCGCCAAGGCCTCGCTGCGCGTGGTGGTGGCCGAACGCACCCGAAGCCAAAGCTCGCACACGGCCGGCATCGCCTCCTCGCCATCGCCGATCACAAAAAGGTCGATGAACGGGGCCATGGGCTCGGGATTCTGGGCGCAGGGGCCCCCCGCAATCACCAGCGGATGCTCGAGGCCGCGGTCGGCGACCCGCAGCGGGATGCCCCCCAGGTCCAGGATGCTCAGCACGTTGGCATAGCACAGCTCGTGCTGCAAGGTGAAACCCACCACGTCGAACTCGGCAAGCGGCGTAAACGTCTCCAAGCTGTAAAGCGGCAGGCCAATGCGCCGCAGTTCGCGCTCCATGTCGGGCAATGGGGCGAACACCCGTTCGCACGCCCAGTCGGCCCGCCGGTTCATCGCGTGATACAGCACCTGAAGCCCGTGATGGCTCATGCCGATGGTGTACGCATCGGGAAACGCCAGACAGATCCGGCCGCGAACCTGGCGGCGGTCCTTGACCACCGCGTTCAGCTCGCCGCCGATATACTGGCCCGGCGTCTGCACACGCGGCAACACCTCGGAGGCGATGCGGTTCTTGAGTGCCTGGTTCAACACGGGGTAATCTCCCAACAACCGTTGGGTGCGTGCTCGGCACGCACGGCAAGTGGTCTTACGCGTGGGTGCAAAGCACCCACCCTACGGGTATCTTCGCTTCTCCGATGTCAATGGTATAGTAAGACGTGGGGGGTTGAATAGGCGAAATCCGCCGTCGTGCGAACCCTTGGGAGGCGCCCGGCCATGCGGGCCGTTCTGCAATTCTCGGCGGGACAAAGCATTCGGTCCGATGCGGGCTTTTCGCGCAGGCCGGCCGCGTGGGCTGCTTTACTGCTTACCGGACTTCTTGCGGGCCCGGCCTTGGGCGCCTCGCCCCGCCGCCACTGGACCGCCTTGCGCCACGAGATGGTCGCGCGGGAGATCGTGGCGGCGGGCATCACCAACCCCCGGGTGATCGAGGCTATGCGCAACACCCCCCGGCACGAGTTCGTCCCCCCAAGCGAGCGGGCCAAGGCATACCTCGACATGGCCTTGCCCATTGGCCATGGCCAGACCATCTCCCCGCCCTTCATCGTCGCCTACATGACCGAGCAGCTCGACCCCCAGCCCGAGGACCGCGTGCTGGAGATCGGCACCGGCAGCGGCTACCAGGCGGCGGTGCTCAGCGGGTTGGTCAAAGAGGTGTACACCATCGAGATCGTCGAGCCTTTGGGCCGCCGGGCTGCCCGCGACCTCAAACGCCTCAAGTACACCAACGTCTTCACCCGCATCGGCGACGGTTACCAGGGCTGGCCGGAAAAGGCCCCCTTCGACAAGATCATTGTCACCTGCTCGCCCGAGAAGATTCCGCAGCCGCTGGTCGAGCAGCTCCGCGAGGGCGGCCGGATGATCATCCCCGTGGGCCAGCGCTACCAGCAGGTGTTCTACCTGTTGCGCAAGGAGAACGGGCAGATGAAAGTCGAGGCGTTGCGCCCCACCTTGTTCGTGCCCATGACCGGCCAGGCCGAAAAGGAAAGGCGCCTGCACCCCGATCCCACGCGACCCGCCTTAGTCAACGGCGGGTTCGAGAAGGTGATTCCGAATACGAACGAGCTGGCCGGCTGGCATTACCAGCGCCAGTTGGAGCAGGTCGAGGACCCCAAGGCCCCCGAGGGCACGCACTACGCCAGGTTCAGCAATCGCGAGCCGGGCCGCAGTGCCCAGGCCCTTCAGGGCTTTGCCCTGGATGGCCGGCATGTGAAAGCCGTGCGCCTGTCGGCCCGCGTGGCCGCCAAGGACGTGGCCCCCGGCCAGAACCCCACCCAGCTCCCCTTGATCGGCCTGCTGTTATATGACGAAAATCGGGCGCTCTTGGGCGAGACGGGACTGGGACCGTGGCAGGGTTCGTTCGGCTGGCAACTCAAGACGACGCGCATCGCGGTGCCCCCCCGGACCCGCGAGGCCATCTTGCGGGTCGGCATGTTCGGCGCAACCGGCGAACTGTGGGTGGACGATCTCCGTCTGGAACCAGAGAACTGAGTCCTCGGCCTTCCTGCCCCGCCCCGCCCGATGTCCCTCCCAAGCGCCCCGCCGGTCTCTTTCGGAAGCGAGCTGCCCCATGATGACACCCCGCCAGCGCGTGCTTGCTGCCATCGAGCACGCTCGGCCCGATCGGGTCCCCCGCGACTTCTGGGCCGAGCCGGCCACCTGGAACCGCCTCTTGGATTACTTGGGCCACAACGACCGCCGCCGCGTGCTCGACCAGTTGCAGATCGACATCCGCCACCTGGAAATGCCGTCGCCGCCGGAGACATGCGTGGGGCCAGGGCTCTACCAGAACTTCTGGGGCGAACGCTACATCTATCGCCAGACGCCCTGGGGGCCAATGCGCGAAGATACGCGCGGCGCCTTGGCCAACGCCCAGTCGATGGATGACCTTGTGCGGTTTCCTTGGCCCACCCCGGATGTGTTCGACTATTCGGTGCTGGCCCCGCAGTGCCGCCACTTGGACGACTACGCCTTGCTTTATGGGTTTGCCGACATTTGGCAGCGGCCGGCACTGGTCCGGGGCTGGGAGGGGATGTTCCTCGATGTGGTCGAGCGCCCCGATTGGGTCCACTTCCTTTGCCGCAAGTTCACCGACTTCTACAAGGAGGACTACACCCGCGCTGCCGAGGCCACCGGCGGCCGGATCGACCTCTATCTGCTCATCAGCGACCTGGGGAGCCAAAGTGGGCCGCTCGTGTCGCTTGCCATGTTCCGCCAGTTCGTGGCCCCGTATATCCGCGAGATGGTCGAGTGCATCCACGGCCTGGGGGGAAAGGTGCTGTACCATAGTTGCGGGGCCATCCGGCCGTTCATCGCTGAGCTGATCGCCCTGGGCATCGACGTGCTCGATCCGATCCAGCCGGTGGGCCCGAGCATGGCGCCGGAGGCGTTGCAGGCCGAGTTTGGGGGCCAGGTGTGCTTTCACGGCGGGATCGACATGCAGCGCCTGCTGCCGCAGGGCACGCCCGAGGAGGTACAGGCCGAGGTCCGCCGCTATTGCCGCACGCTGGGCGAGGAGGGGGGGTACATCCTCGGGCCGGCCCACCTGTTTCAGCCCGACGTGCCGCCCGAAAACATCCTTGCGGTCTATTCGGCCTAGTAGCCGTTGGGTGCGTGCTTTGCGCGCACGCGGAGCAAGCAAATGACGAATGTCGAAAGTCAAATGACGAATGTCGAAGCAAGCGCGAAGCACCAATGACCAAGTACCAATGACCAATGACCAAGCGGCGCGAGAACGAGCCGGCGGGGTCATGTCGCCGGTCTGTGCGCGCAGAGCACTTAGCCTACCCCTGCGGTTCTACCGGGGCGTTTGACGCCTCGCGGCCGGACTGATACCTTTTGCGTGAAGTGTCGCTGATCTGTTGCCGATTGGGATGGAGCAATCATGCCTCATGAAGTAACGCTGATCACGGGGGACGGGACGGGTCCGGAACTGGCCGAGGCGGCCCGGCGGTGCGTGGACGCCACCGGGGTCGATATCCGCTGGGACGTGCAGGAGGCGGGCATTGAGGTGATGGAGCGGACGGGCACCCCCCTTCCGGACTCGGTGCTCGAAAGCGTGCGGCGCACCCGCTGTGCCCTCAAGGCCCCCATCACCACGCCGGTGGGCACCGGGTTCCGCAGCATCAACGTTTTCCTCCGCCAGGAACTGGGCCTGTTCGCCTGTGTCCGCCCCTGCAAGTACTATCCCGGGGTGCGGACCTTCTTCCGCGATGTGCCGGTCGACCTGGTGATCATCCGCGAGAATACCGAGGACCTGTATGCCGGCGTGGAGTTCGAGCAGGGCGCTGCGGAGACCGTAGAACTGGTCGAGACCATCAACCGCCTCAGCCGCGATCGCAAGATCAAGACCTCCTCGGCCGAGACGGGCATCTCCATCAAGCCCATCAGCATTTCCGGGACCGAGCGGATTGTGCGTTACGCTTTTCAGTACGCCTTGGAGAACGGGCGCAAGCGGGTCACGGCGGTACACAAGGCCAACATCATGAAGCACACCGACGGGCTGTTTCTTTCGGTGGCCCGGCGCGTGGCCCAAGAGTTCCAGGGCACCGGCATCGAGTTCGAAGACCGCATCGTGGACAACATGTGCATGCAACTTGTGCAAAAGCCCGAAATGTACGACGGGCTGGTGCTGCCCAACCTGTACGGCGACATCGTCAGCGACCTGGCGGCGGGCCTGGTGGGGGGGCTGGGCGTGGCGCCGGGGGCCAACATCGGGCCCAACGGCGCGGTCTTCGAGGCCACCCACGGCAGCGCCCCCAAGTACAAGGGGCTCAATAAGGTCAATCCCACCGCCCTTATCCTATCTGCCGTGCTGATGCTGCGGTATCTGAAGGAACACCAGGCCGACCGCCTGGAAGCGGCCGTGGCCAAAGTCATCGCCGAAGGCAAGTACGTCACCTACGACCTGAAGGCCGACCGCAACGACCCTTCGGCCGTCGGAACCCGCGAGATGGCCGACGCCATCTGCCGTGCCCTGGCATGAGGCTCGGTGCGCAGGCCTTTGCAGTGCATCCCGCAGGGCCGCCGCCCGCCGAGCCCGTTTTGTGGCTCCGAGCCTGTCCCAAGAAAGAGGATCGGCAATATCGGAAAGCCTGGCGGATCCAGCTCCGTGAATCCGGGTAACGCTCTTTCCTAGGATGGGCTCCTATCGATTTTCCGCTTTGGGCTCCTATGGGTGCTCCCTCCTTTTTCTACTTCGACCTGGGTAACGTCCTGGTGCTTTTTAGCGTAGAGCGGATGTGCCGCCAGATGGCCGAGGTCGCCGGCACCGGCCCCGAGCGGGTCCACCAACTGGTTTTCGACAGCGGCTTGCAGCGGCAATTCGAGCTGGGGCAGATTGGCGAAGCGGAGTTCTACGACCGCTTCTGCCAGGGCTTGGGGCGATGCGTGGACCGGCAGGCCCTTGTAGCGGCTGCCTGCGATATCTTCACGCTCAACGTGACGGTGGTGCCCGTGCTGGCCGGCTTGTGTCAGGCGGGCTATCGCCTGGGGATCCTTTCCAATACCTGCCCCGCCCATTGGGAGCATTGCCGCCGCCGCTTCCGCTTGCTGGAAGAGATGTTCTCGGTGCATGCCCTGAGCTACCGGCTGGGCGCGATGAAGCCCGATGCGGCCATTTTCCGAGCAGCCGCGGAACTGGCCCACACCGCCCCGGAAGACATTTTCTACACCGACGACGTTGCCGGCCATGTGGCGGGCGCAAGGGCGGTGGGTTTCGACGCTGTGCCGTACACCGATACGCCCAGCCTGGCTGCGGAACTCCGCCGCCGCGGGGTGCGGTTCAACTACTGAAGGCCGACCCGGGGCGGCGGCCCGCTGGCGGAGATCTGGCCGTACGATCAGCCTCGCTGGTTCCCCAAGGAATGCACTCGCCACGCAACCCGTTCGGCCTGCCGGCCGATAATGGCATACAACCACGTGCCAGGCACTGCCGGCTTCAGAGGTCGGCCATACTGTTGGGCGCCGCCACCTGCACCACCGGCGACTGCTGGCGCGGCACCAGGGACGGCCAGGCCGTCCTGCCGACCGTCGTATCGCTCAGCATTTTGCGGGAAAGGAGTGGGTTATGGGCAACGGGCAACCGAGTCTGGGCCAGCGGGTGCACAATTGGGCGAGGAATCGCCTCGGCCAACAGGTGGGCGGCGGCGAATGCTTCGCCCTGGCCGACAGTGCTCTGCGGGCCGCCGGCGCCCGTTCGGCCGCCGACTATGGCCCGGTGACCGCCGATGGCGACTACCGATGGGGGAACGCGGTTGCCCTGGCCCAGGTGCAGGCGGGCGATGTCCTCAAGTTCCGCGATTACTCGGTCACCGTCACGGTCGTGGTCACTCAGGTGCGGACCTTTCGCGATGGCTCCACGGAGGAGAGCCAACAGGAGACCTTCGAAACCTACGAAAGGCCCCATCATACCGCCATCGTTTCGGCGCGATTGGGCGGCGGGCGGCTGCGGGTGCTGGAACAAAACGCCCCGCCACGCGGCGGCACCACCGCCGAGCGCGTGGCCCGCCAGAACGAGATCCATACAGCGCCGAGCACGGCCACCCAGACCCGCGTCTTCCAGGAGGGGGGCGCCACGGTCCGCGAGACGCGAACCACCACCATCTCGGTAACCGGCACCATCTGGGCCTACCGGCCGCAGCCGCGGTGAGCCCCGCAACCACACGCGGCCTGGGCGTTTCAGGTCGCTGGGGCCAGCGCGGCTTTGACCTGGTCGACGACCTGGGCAAAGGCCGGGGGGTCGTTGATGGCCATCTCGGCCAGCATCTTCCGGTCCAGGCCGATCTGGGCCTTCTTCAGCCCGGCGATGAACTCGCTGTAGCGGAGCCCGAGTTGCCGCACGGCTGCATTGATGCGGATGATCCACAGCCGGCGGAAATCGCGGCGGCGGCGCCTTCGGTCGCGGAAGGCATACACCCCGGCTCGGATCAGCGATTCCTTGGCGGTGCGGTACAGCCGATGCCGGCCGCCCACATAGCCCTTGGCTTTCTTAAGGACACGGTTCCTGGCCCTGGTTCGGGCCGAGCCTCGAACAGTTCGCATGGCAGACCTATGAACAACCCAGGGGGATCAAGGCCCTCCCTCTCGTGTCCGGGAGCGTTTGCCGCCCGTCCCCAAAAACCCTTCCTCACCTACCCCCAAACGATGTCCAGGGGTGCGTCAATAGCTGTATCCGTTGAGCGCCTTGACGATGCGTGCCACCTCGGTCTTCGA
>JBBIQF010000265.1:2657-8586 GCA_037442445.1 Planctomycetaceae bacterium | reverse complement strand
GATTGCATTACCCTGTTTTTGGGGAGCAAGGAGCGCTATCTGGAGTACTTCCAGACGCATCCCGGCGTGTACTTCAAGACCAGCGGGTGGATCGAGCGGGGCGAGAACCAGCAGAACCCGGCCTCCATCGCCCAGCGCCTGGGCATGGTGCAGACCTACGAGGAGCTGGTGGCCAAATACGGCGAAGACAACGCCCGCTTCCTCTACGAGGAACTGTGCAACATGACCCGCAACTACTGGGCGCTGGCGTATATCGAGATGGGCATCGAGCCGGACGACCGCTTCGAACGCCATACGCGCCAACTGGCCGCCCAGCGCCATTGGAAGTTCGAGAAACTCCAGGGCGATATGCGGCTGATCCAGGCCCTGGTGGATGGGCCGTGGGACGAGGACCGGTTCCTGGTGGTGCCGCCAGGCCACCGCATCGCGCCGGCCTTCGATGAGCGGATCATCCGCGCCGAGCCGATCCCAGACCGGCCCCACGATGCCGCCCCGCCACCCGCCATGGCAACCCAACAGCGCGGTGGCGGCTGTTGCGGCTAAAGGATGCTTGCCCCCCGAGCCGGGCCCGTAAGGGCCCGGTGTAGCGGGCGTCCCCGCAACTTAGGGCCGCGCGGGAGCGGGCCGGCCACTCGGCGTGCTGCATCCTGCCGGCTACTTCGGCACGTGCCCCTGGAACACGGTAGCCAGGGCCAGTACCCCCAGGGCCACGACCACAAGCGGCACGGCCCAAATCTTAGGCCACTGGAACTTCCCTTCGCTGGAGAACTTGTCCATCACCACGCCCGCCATCTGGGTCCCCACGAACAGCCCCACGCCGGTCGTGGCGGCGAAGATCAGGCCTTGCATCGAGCTGCGGATGGCCGGCGGCGCCACTTGCTCGGCGTAGATTTGCCCCACGATCATGAACATCACGTAGGCCAGTCCGTGGAGCACTTGGGCGGCTACCAGCACGGGTCGCGGGGCCGAGGCCACATAGAACACATACAGCACCGCCCACGAGGCTGCGCCGGCCGCCAGAGTCCAGCGGAAGCCGAAGGTGCCGAGCACCGGGCCAAGGGCCACCAGAGTGGCGATGGCCTGCGCCGCCTGGGCGATGGCCATCGAAGCAGGCACCGCCTTGCCCGAGATGCCCCGGTCCATCATATACCGGGCCGACCCCAGGAAGTAGAACTGCATCATCCCCGACACAAAGAGCGAGATCAGGATGAAGACCAGAAAATCCGTCTCTCGCAGCATCTCCAGGGTCTTCAACAGGGGGATTTCGCCGGTGGCTGGTGGCGGGTTCTTGGGGAGGGTCAGGCAGCACGCCGCGGTCACCAGCGACAAGATGCCCGCAAACACCAGGCAGTCGCTGCCGTCCCCCTCGCTCTTGCGAAGTACGCGCCAACCGCTCAGCGCGTAACCCACCAGCGACCAGGCCACCGGTGCCCAAATGAACACCTTGGCCTGCGTCGGCCCGTCCTTCACGTAGTTGAAAAGCGCCGAATTGACCAGCGGCAGCGTCGCCCCGTAACACAGCGAATAGGCGAACATCACCGCCAGCAGGCTGGGGAAGGCGGTCCGTTTGACTGCCAGGAATAAGAGGATCCCGCCAATCAGATGCGCCGCCGCCAGAATCCATTCCACGTTGAAAAACTGGTCGGCCAGTTGGCCAGCCACCAAAGGTGAGATGATGCAAGCGATAGGCAAGGTGGCGTAGATCCAGCCGGCCTGTTTGCCCGACATCCCCAGCGGCCCCAGCAGCCGGGCGGCCAGCACCGGCGCCCAGGCCCCCCACACCGCATACTCCAGGAACATCACGGCGCTTAACGGAATGTAGATTTCCCAACCGACGCTCACGGGAACCTCCTCCACGCGGGGCTTGCAACAACGCTCAAGGCACGCGCAAACAGAGCGATCTTGCCCGCAGCGGTGCGTCGCGGACAGCCGCGCTCCGAACTCACGCAATCCCATTCTGGGGCCAAGCCGCGCCGGATACTGACGCGCACTTTTCGGCACGGGGCCGCCGCCTAGGCTAATCGGCATGGCGGCCGGCTGTCAAGCCAGCGCCCCAGGGGGGCCTTCCGGCGCTCTGGCCGCCCGAGCCGGTCGCGTTGAGGACCCGACGGAGCGCGACGGACGCGACAGAGCGCGTCCCTCCAGGGAGGGCCACGCTCCGTCGGAGGGCCACGCTCCGTCGTGGCCGCACAATACCACGCTCCGTCGTGGCCGAGCCGTCGCGAGGGCTTGCCGCCCCAGAGCACCATCGGCTAACCTTGTGGAGGCTTGCAGAACCATTTCGCGGCAGGGCTGCGCCCTGACTTCGGGTTATCGGCTATCCGTGGGAGGGCACCATATGGCACAGGCTGGGCGAACCACACGGCGGCAGGTGTTGGCGGCAGGTGCGGCGGGGGCGTTCACCCTGGCCGCCGGCTGGGCAAGGGGAGCCAAACCCCAGCCCGAAGAACCGCTGCCCCCGCTGCCCATCGTCGATACCCATCAGCACCTTTGGGACCTCGCGCGGCTGAAGCTGCCGTGGCTCTCTGGCGCCGGGCATCTCAATCGCAGCTATCTGATGGAGGACTATCGCCAGGCCACGGCCGGCCTGAAGCTGGTCAAGGCCGTGTACATGGAAGTCGATGTCGCGCCCGAGCAGAAACAGGCCGAGGCCGAGTGGATTCTTAGCATTTGCCAGCGTAAAGATAGCCCCACCTGCGCGGCGGTCATTGGCGGGCTGGTAGGGACCGAGGGCTTCCCGGCGTACATCCGGCGGTTCAAAGACAACCCGTATGTCAAAGGGGTGCGGCATCTGTTGTTCCGGCCAGAGACCCGCGGCGGGCGGTGCCTGGATCCCCTTTTCCTTGCGCATATCCGCCTGTTGGGCGAGTTGGGGATGCGCTTCGATATCTGTATTGCCGCCGAAGAGCTGGCCGACGCCGTGCGCCTGGCCGATGCCTGCCCCGGTACGCGGTTTGTGCTGGACCATTGCGGCAATGCCGACGTGAAGCGGTTTCTGGCGGCGCGGCACGAGGAGGCGGCCCGGCGCTACGTCGAGCAGTGGCGGCGGCAGATCGCCCAGTTGGCCCAAAGGAAACATGTGGTCTGCAAGATCTCGGGGATCGTGGCCAGCGCCCCGCCGGGCCAGTGGTCGGCCGAGGATCTGGCCCCCATTGTGCGGCATTGCCTGGAGAGTTTCGGGCCCGACCGGGTCATGTTCGGCGGCGACTGGCCAGTGTGCACCCGGGCGGCGACGTTCCGCCAGTGGGCGGCGGCATTGTGGGCCATCGTCCGCGACCGCCCCGAGGAAGCCAACCGCAAGTTATTCGCCGACAATGCCCTGCGCTTCTACGGGTTGGGATGACCCCGCGGCAGCCGCCGGGGATGTAGAGCCCCGCCGAAGGGATGGATTGAAGCTTCCGAACGCCTCGACCGGCACTGCACACATGGAATCGTTTTGGCTGTGCTTCATCCCGTTGTTCGTGGCCGTGGATGTCATCGGCGTGCTGCCCCTGTACCTTGCCTTGGCCGAGGGGCTCTCGGCGAGCCAGCGGCAACGGGTTCTGGTGCAATCGGTGGGCACGGCACTGGTGGTGGCGCTACTGTTCCTGTTCGGGGGCCGGGCGCTGTTTGGCATGTTAGGCATCAGCATTGCCGATTTCATGATCGCCGGCGGTGCGCTGCTGTTCGCCCTGGCGCTGTCGGACATGCTGCTTGCCCCGGAGATGAGCCGGCGGCGGGGCGATCCCACGACCCTAGGGGCGGTGCCGCTGGGCGTGCCTTTGATGGTCGGGCCGGCGGTGCTGACCACCATCATCCTCTTGGCCGACCAATACGGCGTGGTGCCCACCGTGGCCGCCATCTTCGCCAATTTGTTATTGGCGGGGGGCGTGCTATGGTTCTCCGAGGGGATGACCCGCGCGCTGGGCCGCAACGGCATCCGCATCGCGTCCAAGGTGGCAAACCTGATACTGGCAGCCATTGGCGTGCATATGGTCCGACTGGGGGTAGAGCGGGCTATTGCCGGGGGGGCTTAGACGGCCCAGTACCTCGTCTGCCTGCCCCCTCGGCCAGAATTGAGGGCCGAAGGGGCTGAAACACAGCGAAGGCTGTGCCATTCCGCAGTGTGTGCGGCCCCCCTGGGAGACGCGCTCTCTGGCGTCCGGCGTTTCAGCATCACCGAGCGCGTGCGGCCCCACCGCGGCCGGGGATCGTGGAGCGTGCCAAGGCCGGATGCCGGGCCCCCTCGGGGGTCTCGGTAGCCGTTTTTGCGCAGCCTCGCTGAGCGCAGTGCCCCGGCCGTGCAACCGGCCTTGCACCCCTGTGCCGAGCGGCCTATAAATCACGTGTGTGCCCAAAGTGCCTGAAGTGACTGCCCATTCGCCCGCCGCCGGTCTGCATCGCGTGCTCCGCGCTTTGCGGGTGGTGGTGATTGCGCTCGTCTACGTGGCGGCGGCCGCGGCCCTGTATTACACCTTTCGCGAGTTCTCGTGGGGCCAGTTCAAGGAGGACATCCGGCAGCGTTCGTTTTTCGGCCTGCGGCTCCTGGCAGCCGTAGGACTCCTGACGCTGAACTACTTGTTCCTGTTGGGCTACGACTTTTTGGGTATCCGCTACATCGGCCGGCCCCTGGCCTTGCGCAAGCTCGCCCTGGCCTCGTTCATCGGGCATGTGAGCAGTTTCAACTTTGGGGCGATCTTGGGTGGCTCGTCGATGCGGTACCGGTTTTACTCGGCCTGGGGCTTCAGTCCCCTGGAAATCCTCCAGGTGCTGGCGGTGCTGGGCATCACCTTCTGGCTGGGGGTGATGCTGCTGGCCGGCGTGGTCTTCATCCTGGCACCGATGGAAGTGCCGCCCGACGTGCAGGCGAGTATTCCCGTTTGGCTGCGGCCGGCAGTCATGCCGTTTTTCGAGCATTTGCCGTGGTTCGGGGCCATCCTGCTGGCTATCGTGGTAGCCTATGTGGGCCTGTGTGCGGTGCGGCGCCAGCCGCTGCGGCTGTTCCGCTGGCAGGTGCCGCTGCCCCCGCCGTGGATGACGGTTGGCCAACTGGCCGTCTCGTGCGCCGATTTGATGATCGCCGCGGCGATCCTGTGGTTGCTCTTGCGCACACCGCACCAGGTGCCGTACATCCACTGCCTGGGCATCTTCCTTTTGGCAATGGTGCTGAGCGTCATCACCCACGTTCCGGGCGGCATCGGCATCCTCGAAGCCACGGTGGTCTTCTTTCTGCCGGACGAACAGAGCGCCATCCTGCTGTACCGGGGGGTGTATTACCTGCTGCCCCTGGCGGTCGCCGGAGTGCTGCTGTTGAGCTTTGAAATCGTGATGGGGCGGGAGTTCCTCAAGCGGCTTGCCGCCGAGGCGGGCAAACCCGGCGCCCCGCAGGCTCCCTGGTCTTCGCGCGTGCATCCGCTGCCCATTGACCCGGCAGGCAATGGGGATGCCTCGTCGCCGGAGGCCCCAAGAACGGCACCCGTTGTCAAGAGGAACGGCCGGCCCGAAGGGCCGCCGCACGAAACGCTGCCCTGAGGCGGCCTAGAAAGGGCTACTGCTGCTGGCCCTGCGTGTCGTCGCGATTTTCCTCCATGCTGCGGCGGAGATCGTTGTGGATCTCGTTCATCCCCTTCTTGAACTCCGAGATGCCGCTGCCCAGCGAGCGCATCACCGAGGGGAGCCGGTTGCCGAACAACAGGAGGGCCACAATGCAGACGATCAACAGCTCTTGCGTTCCAATGCCAAACATGGCCGGGTCTCCCAAACCGAAGATTGCCAGGGCCGGTCCCTCCCATGTATGCTACCCGCCGGCGCTTGGGCGAACAAGTGGGCAGGCCGCAAGAAAGGTCCCGGGCGACCCTGCGGCAAGAGGCCCCCAAACGAGCACGCGTCGGCCCCCCGAATGCCTTGCCATTTGCCCGTTCGGTCGGCTTCAACCGCCCAGCGGAGTTGG
>JBBIQF010000265.1:0-2638 GCA_037442445.1 Planctomycetaceae bacterium | reverse complement strand
CAATGCCCGGCCGGTGGACCCGGGCCTTGGCCGCCGGCCCCGCTTGAACCTATGCTTTTGCAGTTACCCCCGGGGCCTGGCCATTCGAGACGGCTTGCGGAAACGTAGCGTGGCGATGATGCGATCGAGTGCAGCGGATGCGGAGGTCAAGAGTTTCGATGTGCGGCAATTCGGTGCCCGCGGCGACGGCCGGGCGCTGGATACGGCGGCCATCAACCGTGCGGTGGATGCCTGCGCCGCGGCCGGCGGCGGTGTCGTGCGCTTGGGCCGAGGCCGATATCTGTCCGGCACCGTGCACCTCAAGTCCCACGTGACGCTGGCTCTGGATGCCGAGGCCACATTGGTAGGCACGGCCGATCTGGACCAATACCAGCATTTCCAGCCCAGCGGCGAACCCGAATCGCGATGGCTCCGCTGGCACCGGGCCCTGGTGCTTGCCGATGGCGCGGAAGACGTGTGCATCCTCGGGCCGGGAACGATCGACGGGGCCGACGTGTTCGACCCCAAAGGCGAAGAGAAGATGCGGGGGCCGCACGCCGTGCTCTTGGGCCACTGCCGGGGCGTGGTCATCCGCGACCTGGCTATCCGCAACGCCGCCAATTATGCCGTCTTGTTCGAGGGGACCGACCGGGTCGAGATCCAGCGCCTGCGGGTGACCGGGGGCTACGACGGCATCCATTTCCGTGGCTGGCCGGGCCGCCCCTGCCGTGATGTCCGCATCGCCGAATGCGTCCTGGAAACCGGCGACGACTGCATCGCCGGCCGGTACTGGCAGAATACCCGCATCACGGGCTGCACGTTGAACTCGTCGTGCAACTGCGTGCGGCTGATTGGGCCCGCCGAGGGCCTGGTGATCGAGAAATGCCGCTTGGAAGGCCCAGGCCGGTATCCCCACCGGACCTCGAAGCGCCGGGCAACGCTGGCCGGGCTGAACCTCCAGCCCGGCGCCTGGGACCCGACCCGCGGGACACTCGATGATGTGCATATCGCCGATGTAACCATGCGCAACGTGAGCACGGCCTTCCATTTCACCGTGAAGCCGGGGAACTCGGCCGGGCGGATCGTGGTCGAGCGGGTTTCGGCAGCGGGGGTGTACCTGGCGGCCTCCTCGGTCGAAAGCTGGGCCGAGACGCCCTTCGAAGAGGTAACGTTCCGCGATGTGGAGATCGAGTTCGCCGGCGGGGGAACCGAGGACCAGGCCCGCCGGCCGGTCAAGCCGCCAGCCACCGAGGCCCGCCCCTTGCCCGCCTGGGGCTTCTATCTTCGCCACGTCCGGCGGGCCACCTTCGAGAAGGTCCGGTTTGGCCTGGCCAAAGAGGACCGCCGCCCCGTGCTGGCCGCCGAAGAAGTGGAACACCTGGTGCTCGATGGGGTTACGTTCCCCGCTATCGCCGGTGTAGAGCCGTTGCGGCTTTCCGGCGTCAAACACATCGAAAGGCGCTCGGGCTAACAGCAGCCGCAGGGACCTTGTGCAACGCCGCTGCACAGAGTCCAATCATCATTTCGGGGTAGAGCTACCCGTATTGTTAGGTTTCCATCTTCATCAAAGGCCAACGAGCATGAACCCACCGAGGCCCGATCGGCAACAGATTCTGGATATGGCTGCGGCATTCCGCCCCGCCTGCGTGCTGGGTGCGGCGGCTGAGTTGGACGTGTTCACGCGAATCGGCGGGCGGAGCCTCTCGGCCGAGGGCCTGGCCGAGGAACTGGAAGCCGACCTCCGGGCATTGACGATGCTTCTGGACGCCCTGGCCGCCTTGGGCTTGTTGGAAAAGTCGGAGGGGCGATACACGGTGCCGGCCGAGCTGCGGGGCTGGCTCACGGCGGGCACGCCCGAGACGCTGTTGCCCATGATCTTGCACAATATGAACGTGCTGCGGGGGTGGGCGCAATTGGCGTGGGTGGTCAAGGCGGGCATTCCGGCGCCGCGCACGGCCAGCATTCGCGGGCCGCAGGCCGATCGCGATGCTTTCGTGGCGGCCATGCACTCGATTTCAGGCCCGATCGCCGACCAGGTCGTGGCCCGGCTGCAACCCCTGCACTTCAGCCACCTGCTGGACGTGGGCGGGGCCTCGGGCACGTGGACGCTGGCGCTGTTGCGTGCGGTGCCGGGGGCCAGGGCCACGCTGTTCGACCTGCCCGATGCCATCGCCCAGGCCCGCCAGCGCATTGCCCAAAGCGATCTGGCCAGCCGCGTCACGCTGGCCGCCGGCGATTTCTACGTCGATGAATTACCCCCCGGTTGCGACTTCGCCTGGGTCAGTGCCATCATCCACCAGCACCGCCGCCGCGAAAACCGCGAGCTGTTTGCCAAAGTGTTCCGCGCCTTGGTGCCGCGCGGCCAGATCGCCATCCGCGATGTGGTGATGGAGCCGGACCGGACCCGGCCGGTGTTCGGTGCCCTGTTTGCCATCAACATGCTGGTCAATACCGAGCGGGGGGGCACGTTCACATTCGCCGAGATTGCCGAGGACCTCCAGGCCGCGGGATTCGTGCGCCCACAACTCCGCGTCCATGCCGATGACATGAGTTCGGTTGTGCTGGCCGAGAAACCGAGGTAAACGGGGCCATGCCGCAAAGCGCGGGCAGCGTGCCTCCAGCGATGCAGGCGGGACGGCTACACCACAATTGCGTGGAG
>JBBIQF010000264.1:0-8612 GCA_037442445.1 Planctomycetaceae bacterium | reverse complement strand
CTGCAAGGCCAGATTCATAAGCCCCGCCTCGTCGGTGGTGGCCGCCTGGAGTTCGCCGGCACCGGCCGGGGTGGTGCGCCCCTGGCTTGAGAACCGCGGGGCTGGCGGTGGCGGTGGCACCACGCCGGCAAAGCTCCCCGGCCGCGACCGCAGTACCACCGGCGCAGCCCGCGTAGCCACCTGCCGCACGGTCTGCCACGATCGCCCATCCACCGAGACCAACACATCGAAACGAAGCGGCACCCGGTCGGCATAATGGCGCTGGCGGTCCCGCGACAGCACCACCCGATGGACCACCACCGGCTGGGGGAACTCGATCTGGGCCCAGTGCGGCTGGCCGGCACCTGCTACCCAACTCGCCTCGTTGCCGTACTGGCCGTCGTTCAAGTGGGCCACCGCGTGCTGCGGATAGCCGCTGATGCACGAGGAGGCCGCGGCCTTGGCACCCCGGCTGGCCAAGGCGAGGTTCTGTTTATCTTGCGGGCCGTAGATTTCCAGCTCGTCGATGCACGGCTCGCCCCCAGACGTTTGGTGGACCACCACGCGGACGAAGCGGGCCTGCGTGGGGGCAAACTCGATCGCATAGGGCAGATCGGCGCGGATGGGGGGATCGGCGGCCAACACAATGAGGCAACAGACCAGCGGCAGGGCAGGCATGGGGGCGCCTCCGGGGAATGGCTCGAATGCATTATGTATTGGGTAACCCTTCTCCACCTCCAAGTCAACCCGACACAACCAGCCGCCGGAAGCATGTCGGCGGTGCAAGCAGAGTAATGACCAATGACGAAAGCCAAATGTCGAATGTCGAAAGTCAAATGTCGAATGACCAATGACCAAGCACCAATGACCAATGACCGCGGCGCGCAGTGCTACCGGCCCCCATTGCAACGAAGAGACGGAGCCGCGACCGCAAGGAAGCGGGCCTGGGGAATGACGAATGTCGAAAGCCAAATGTCGAAGGAAGCACCAAGGACCAAATCCCAATGACCAACGATGACCGACGGACTGCTTGGGTACCGCTCGCCCCGCCGGGATGAACCCGCTGGCTCGTGCGTGCTTGCTCCGTGCTCCCGGCTTCCCGCTCCGTGCCCTCGGCTGGCCGCTCCCTTGCGGTCGCGGCTCGGTCCTTGGTACTTGGTCATTCGTCATTTGTCTTTCGACATTCGTCATTCGCCATCGCTCCGGGCCGCGCGCGTGCAAAGCACGCACTTTACCGGCCTGTCCCCTCGGGCTCGCGGCCGGAATAATGAGGTACATTTCCCTGCACGCAAGATACGGGGCACGGGGGCCTGCCGGCAGGAGGGGGCGACCATGGTGCGCCGGCTTCCGGAGAAATCCGCAACGAGCCTATGACTTTGACACTGGCCGTTTTGAGCGGTTTTCTGCTCGCCCTGGTGGTGCCCTGGCTGCCGGGCCTGGAGCGCCGCGCCTGCGGGTGGGCGATGGCGGTGCTGCCGGCCGGGCTGGCGGGTTGGTTTGCCACGTTCGTACCGGATGTGCTGGCCGGTACGGTCGTGCGGGAGAGCCGCCCTTGGGTCGAAGCGTTGGGCATCTGGTTCTCGTTGCGGCTCGACGGCCTGGGGTTGGTGTTCGCCCTGTTGGTGACGGGCATCGGTGCGCTGGTCATGGTGTACAGCGGGGCGTACATGGAGGGGCGCCCGAAGAACGGCCGGTTCTACGCCTTCTTGCTGGCCTTTATGGCCTCGATGCTGGGCGTGGTGCTGGCCGACGATGCCATCACGCTGTACGTGTTCTGGGAACTCACCAGCCTGACCTCGTTCATTCTGATCGGGTATGCGCACGAGCGCGCTGCGGCACGGCAAGCGGCACTTCAGGCGCTGGTGGTAACCACCGGTAGTGGGCTGGCCATGCTGGCGGGCCTGGTGATGGTGGGGCTATTGGCCGGTGGGTTCGGGTTTGGGCAGTGGGAGTCGCAAGCGGCGGCCATCCGGAGCGACGCCTGGTACGGCCCGGCGGTGGTGCTCGTCTTGATTGGGGCGCTAGGCAAGTCGGCCCAGTTCCCGCTGCACTTCTGGCTGCCCAATGCCATGGAGGCGCCCACACCGGTCAGCGCGTATCTGCACTCTTCGACGATGGTCAAAGCCGGGGTATACCTGGTTGCGCGATTGGCACCGGTATTGGGCGGCACGGTGCTGTGGGGTGGCCTATTGGGCATTGCCGGGACAACAACATGGCTGGTTGCGGGTTGGTGGGCGGTGCGCGCCACGGAACTCAAGCGGCTTTTGGCCTATGCCACGGCCAGCACGTTGGGCCTGCTCGTGCTGCTTATCGGGTTGGGGACCGAACAGGCGATCGGCGCGGCGATGGTCGTATTGGTGGCCCATGCGGCATATAAAGGGGCGCTTTTCATGCTCGCCGGGGCCATAACCCACGCGACAGGCCGGCGCGATATCCGCCGCTTGGGCGGCCTGATCCGCACGATGCCCGCCACCGGGGCACTTGCGCTTTTGGCCCTGGCAGGGATGGCTGGCTTGCCGCCACTCGTCAACTTTGTGGCAAAGGAGGCGGTGTTTACGGCCGTATGGCACCAGCCGGGGGTGTGGCCCGTTCTTGGGGCAATAGCCTTGCTGGGCGGGGCATTGGGGGTTGCCGCAGCGGTGCGTGTGGCATGGCGGGCATTGCTGCGTTCTGCCCGGATAAGTGGCCCGGCTGCCGGCAAGGTCGTATTCCAGGAACTTGCAGGCCCTGCGGTGCTGGTGCTGGCCAGCGTGGCGTTCGGGCTTTGGCCGGGGTCGCTGGATGGCTTGCTCTCGCCGGCCGTGGCCGCGGTGCGAGGGCAGCCGGCGGAGTTGCATCTGGCCCTGTGGCATGGGCCCAGCGCGGCGGTGCTGCTGGACGCTTTGGCGCTTGCCGGCGGTGTGGCAGTAGTGGTCGCCCTAGGGCCGGTGGTGCGGCGCATGGCGCCGGTCGAGCGGGCGGCACGGTTCAATCCGGAACGGGGATATGCGCTGGCACTTGGCGGCGTCAATCGCCTGGCGGCATGGCAAACCCACGCGCTACAAAGTGGCAAGCTGCCGAGGTATCTCCGTACGATCCTGGCGGCCGTGGCGGTGCTGGTACTGGGCACGCTCGCTTTTCGCGGAGGCCTGGCCTGGGGCAGCCCCATACAGGACTTTGGCATCGCCGAGTTGGCCCTATGCGTCTTGGTGCTTGCGGCCGCGGTTTTCGTGGTGCGGAGCGATTCGCGCCTGGCGCCAAGCCATGCCCGGGGCGGGGTGGGGGCGGGGGTGGCGCTGGTTTACCGTTTGGGCGGGGCCCCCGACCTGGCCATGACCCAACTGGTGGTCGAAGCCTTGACGGTCATCCTTTTCGTGCTGGTGTTTTATCACCTGCCACGCTTCGGCCTGGAGGTGGGCAGGGCCCAGCGCCTGCGGGATCTTGGGGTATCGGTGGCGGCCGGAACGGCCCTGGCGCTGGTGGTCCTTTCGGCCAGCGCAGCCCCGCTGGACCGCCAGATCGCCCGCGAGTATCTCCAGCGGAGCGTTCCGGAAGCCCACGGCCGGAATGTGGTCAATACCATCCTCGTCGATTTCCGGGCACTGGACACCCTGGGCGAGATCACGGTGCTGATGGCGGCCGCGGTAGGGGTTTTCGCGCTCGTCCGGCTGCGGATGAGAGAGACGCCAAGCGGGGGGCAAAATGGGGACGGCGAGCCGGCGCCAACCCGGCTTACGGGGACGGCGGGGCAGGCGGCCAGTGGTTTGGCGGGGCCGGTGGGTCGAGGCGAGAGGCCGGCCACGCCGGGCGCGTCATCGATCCTCCATGCGGCGGCACGCTTCTTGATCCCGGTGCTGGTGGTGGTTTCCTTGGTGATGTTCTATCGGGGACATGATGCCCCGGGGGGCGGGTTCGTGGCGGGCCTGATTGCCGTGGTGGCCTTGGCGCTGGACCTGCTTGCGCACGGGCCGGATTCCAGCCGGCGGCTGTTGCGGGCCGATCCGCGGACCCTGTTGGGGCTGGGCGTGGTGGTGGCCGCCGGGAGCGGCCTTGCGAGCTGGCTGGCGGGCAAATCCTTTCTCAGCGGGCTGTGGCTGGGCGGGGGTTTGGGGGCCGCCATCGGCACGCCGCTGGTGTTCGATGCGGGTGTGTACCTTGTGGTGGTGGGCATGGCGATGCTGATCATCCTCTCGCTGGCCGAGGAGTAAACCCATGACGTTGCTGTTGGCTCTGACGGCGGGCGGGCTGTTTGCCGCAGGCTGGTACTTGATGATGCGCCCCAGTGCCGTGAAGCTGGTGCTGGGGGTAGCGCTTGTGAGCCATGCGGCCAACCTGGCGGTGTTCACCGCGGCAGGCCCAAGCCGGAGGGCGCCGCCGCTACTTCCGGCCGAAGGTTTGCCCCCAGGCACCGCGACACTTCCGGTGGCCGATCCCGTGCCTCAGGCCCTGGTGCTTACGGCCATTGTCATCGGATTCGGGGTGCTGGCCTTCACGCTGGTGCTGGTCCACCGGGCGTATCAGACGGTGGGCAGCGACGACCTCGAGAAGATGGAGTCGGCCGAGCGATGAATTGGCTGGTCGTACTGCCGCTGGTGATTCCGTTGCTGGGTGCGGCCGTCTCGCTGATCGCACGCGGCAGGGCATTCCAGCGGGGAATCGCCCTGGCGGGTGCCGCGCTATTGCTGGCGGCCAACCTGGGAATCCTGGCGGTAGTGCTTTGCCAAGGGGTGCTGTGTGTGCAGGTGGGCAACTGGGAGGCGCCGTTTGGCATCACGCTGGTGGCCGACCGGTTCTCGGCCATCATGCTGGCGGTGGCGGGGATCGTGGCGCTGGCAGGCACCCTGTATGCGCTAGGCACCTTGGACGGCGGGCGCGAACGGTTTGGCGCCTATCCCCTGCTGCAACTCTTGTGGGCGGGGGTGTGCGGGGCGTTTCTGGCCGGCGACTTGTTCAACCTGTTCGTGTGGTTCGAGGTGATGCTGATCGCCTCGTATGTGCTGATGGCCCTAGGGGGCCAGCGCAGCCAGTTGGAAGGGGGCTTGAAATACCTGGGGGTGAACCTGGTCGCCTCGGCGCTGTTTCTTTCGGCGGTGGGCATCGTGTACGGGATGGCGGGGACGCTGAATATGGCCCATCTTGCGGTCCGCCTGCCGGTCGCGGGCCCGCCCGGCCTGCTCAGCGCTGCCGCCATGTTGTTTCTTTCGGCCTTCGGCATCAAAGCGGCGGTCTTCCCCTTCTTCTTCTGGCTGCCGGCCTCGTACCATACGCCGCCCGCGGCGGTGTCGGCCGTGCTAGCCGGCCTGCTGACCAAGGTCGGTGTGTATGCCCTCATTCGCACCTTCACGCTGGTGGCCGTCCAGGACGTGGGCTATACCCATAGCCTCATCTTGATCGTGGCGGCGCTGACCATGGTCACCGGCGTGCTCGGCGCCCTGGCGCAACACGAGTTCCGCCGGGTGCTGTCGTTCCATATCATCAGCCAGATCGGCTACATGATTCTGGGTTTGGGCCTGTTTTCGCCGCTGGCTCTGGCCGGGGCCATCTTCTATATCGTGCACCACATTTTGGTGAAAACGTGTTTGTTTTTCGTGAGCGGCCTGGCCTGGCGCTTGCGGGGGACGTATGAACTGGAGCGCCTGGGCGGCTTTTACGGCACGCACCCGGGGCTGTGCGCGGTGTTTGCCGTGCCGGCCTTGTCGCTGGCGGGGTTGCCGCCCCTGTCGGGCTTCTTCGCCAAGCTGGTTCTGGTGCAAGCGTCGCTGGAAATGGGGCACTACATGCTAGCCCTGGTCGCCTTGGGGGTGAGCCTGTTGACGCTGTACTCGATGAGCAAGATCTGGACGCTGGCGTTCTGGCAGCCGGCAGCGGATACGCCCCAGTCGCCGCGCATCGCGCCGCATCGGTCGCGGGGATGGCTCCTGGCCGGTGCCCCTGCGGTGGTATTCGCGGGGCTTTCGATCGCCTTGGGGCTGGGGGCCGGGCCGTTCCTGGAGGTCTGCCGGCAGGCCGCCGGCCAGTTGCTCGATCCGCAAGAATACATCGCCGCCGTGCTGGCGAGCGGAGGATACGCATGTTCTTGACCAATCTGGGACTGGCGCTGTTGTGGGCGGCGGCCTCGGGCCGGTTGACCATCGCCAACCTGGTGGTGGGCTATGCCCTGGGATACGCGGTGCTCTGGTGCGCGCAGCCGCTGGTCGGGCCGTCGCGGTATTTCGCTAAAGTGCGCCAGACCCTGGCGTTTGGCGCCTACTTTCTGTGGGAGGTCATCCGGGCCAACCTCCGGGTGGCCCACGATGTGATCACGCCGACGCACTACGCCCGGCCGGGGGTGGTGGCGGTTCCCCTTGCGCCGATGAGCGAGGCGGAGATCGCGCTCTTAGCCTGCCTGGCGACGCTGACTCCCGGGACGCTGGCCCTGGAAGTGTCCGAGGACCGCCGCCACCTGTTCGTCCACGCCATGTTCATCGAAGACCCCGAACGGACCCGCCGCGAGATCCAAGACGGACTCCAGCGGCGGCTGTTGGAGTTGCTGCGATGAACGCCTGCTGCCTGCTGGCCATGAACGCAGCGCCGCCGGGCCTTGTGGCGATGGCCGGCCAAGCGGCCATGCTGGCCGTGCTGGCGGCCTTGGGATTGGCCCTGGTGCGGCTGGTCCGCGGGCCGAGCCTGGCCGATCGTGCCGTCGCCTTGGACCTGACCACCACCCTGGCCACCGCCTTTCTGGTCATCCATGCCGTGCGGGCGGGGGAGCCGGCCTACCTGGCCGTGGCCATGGCCGTGGCCCTGGTCGGTTTCTTAGGCACCGTTGCCCTGGCCAGTTACCTCAAACGCCGAGGTCACCCATGAGCGACATCCTTTCGGCCGCCTTATTGCTTGCCGGGGCCGCCTTCTGCCTGCTGGCAGCCGTGGGTGTCGTGCGCCTGCCCGATCTGTTTACGCGGATGCAAGCCTCGGCCAAGTCGGCCACCCTGGGAGTCGGCTGCACGGCCTTGGCCGCCGCAGTGCACTTCGAGCCCCTGGAGGTCAAGACCCTGGCCCTGTTGGTCGCCGTGTTCCTGTTTTTCACGGCACCCGTCGGAGCCCACATGATCGCCCGCGCCGCCCACTACGTCGGCACCCCGCTGGGGCCCCACGCCGTGGTCGACCAGTGGCGGCCGCATCTAACGGACCTCCCTTCGGCCACGCCACCGGATTCCACCGCGGCACGAACCTTCCCGGCAGCCAGCCAGGGGGAACCCGGCCCGGACCTTTAACGGCGCGTACCGCTTTGGCTTGCCACGCCCTTGACCAGCGGGACGAGGCGCTGGGCCAGCACCTCGGCGTAAACCTCGTTGCACCGCGCCGAAGGATGCCCGTCCCACGGGTTGACGCGGCGATCCTGGTCACCTTCGGCCCGAAAAGCAGGTTCCAGGTCCACCGTCGCAAAGCCCAAACGCCGTGCGGTTTCCTCGGCCTGCCGGCACCACCGCAGAATGTTGGCCAGGTAGGCGTCGGGCTGGTTGAAATCGCCCGAGCCTTGAAGCAGCGGCACGAATACCGGCGGCGGCAGCCCCCGTGCGGTGCACAGGGTGTGGATTTCGGCCAGGGCACGCTCGAAGTCCTGCCACTCGGCCGACTGGGGATCGTACACCCGATCCAAAGCCTCCTGCCACTGCGGAACCAGCCCCAGGTTGCGGAGCAATTGATCGGTCTTGGTGTGGACCAAACCGGCAGTCTTGCGCAGGCCAAACCGGGCCATCCACTGGATCGCATCGAACAACCGCCGGTAGCGCTCCAGCTCCACCGCGTAATTCTCGCTCTTCGGCTGCGGATCGTTCACACAAAAGCCTACGACGACAAGGTCTGGCCGCACGGCGTCGATGTGGCGGCGGAGGACCTCGCGCTGGTCGGCGGTCGAAGCGCCCGAAAAGGCGAAATTGAGCACTTCGACCCGTGCCGGGCCGGCAAGTTCCTTCAGCTTGGCTTCCAGAAGGTTGGTGTAGCGCTTCTCGACTGGCAAGCCCGCCCCCCAGGTCAGCGAGTCGCCCAGGACCATGATGCGAAAACAGCCGGGCGGTTTGGGGATATCGAACTCCCGCTCCCGAAATCCGAGATGGTTGTTGACCACCGGATAGCCCCAGGTGATGGTGCAGTAATCGTTGGGAGGCAACTGGCGGGCCTGCCAGCGGAGGAAACCTTCGGTAACCGCCAGGGCCACGATCAGGCTCCCGCCGGCCAGCGCCAGCCGGGCGCAGGTGGCGTGCCCGGGCGCGGCCGAGGCGCTCCGCACCCAGGCCAATAAACCCAGAGTCGCCAGGGCCATGCAGGCCAAAATGGCCAGCGTGCCGGAAATCACCACCAGCACCACCTGGCCCAGGGCCAGGACCGCCACCACACTGGCCTTTCCTAGCGGGGTGGCCAGGAACCCTCGCAGCACCCGCCCCTCGGGGTCGCGGCGCAAGGCGCTCCGCAAGGCCGCCCCGCCGCTCAACCAAAGCAGGGCGAAGGCCGCAGCCGACGGGGCCATGGCACGCCAGCCCGGCCCGGCCAGCGCTTTGGCCAGCGGAAAGGCCGCCAGGCTCAGCCAACCCAACACCAGCAACGTGCGAAGCATGGGCAACCTCCTTGTCGATTCAAGCCGCCTGCCGGGCCGTGCGCCTCAGCGATGCTCCCGA
>JBBIQF010000263.1:1416-8614 GCA_037442445.1 Planctomycetaceae bacterium | reverse complement strand
GACCAAGTACCAATGACCAAGTACCAATGACCAATGGGAAGGGGTAGGGCCGGTAGGGGGGCACCGCCGGGATAAACCCGGCGACTTGTTCTTGCTTGCTCCCGGCTCCCCGCTCCGTGCTCCGTGCTTCCCCGCTCCCTGCTTTCCGGTTGGCCGCACCCTGGCGGTCGCGGCTCGGTAGCTTGGTCATTGGTCATTGGTGCTCGGTCATTGGTGCTTCCTTCGACATTCGTCATTTGACCTTCGACATTCCACATTCGTCCTTCGGCTCGCTCATGTCGCCCCACCGCTCGGGGTAATTTTCCCACAAGAATGGAGAGTGTAGAATCGTATGCCGGTTGCGCGGGAGGATTTCGCGCCCGCTGTCCGGGGCACAACGGTTGGGTGCAGTGGGTGGCGTTCTCGCCCGATGACCGGTGGCTCGTTTCCACCGGCCGCGACAATACCGCGCGGGTGTGGGAGGTGGAAAGCGGCCGCCAACTCGCGGTACTCCAGGGGGCCCATGACGTTCGTGTGTGGTCGGCCGCCTTTTCGCCCGACGGATGTACTCTGCTGACCACCGGCAGCGAGGGGCACATCAAGCTGTGGGACCTCCAGACGGTCCTCCATCAGGAGCGCAAACCGTTGCCGGCGGTGGAACGCACCGATTCGATTGCGTTCCATCCAGATGGGTCCGTCCTGGCCGTCGCGTCCAACGGGTTGTTTCGGGTACATGACCTGCACCGACTGGCGGCCTTTCCGCCGACACCCAACGTGACTTGTGTGGCTTTCTTGCCCGATGGCCGGGCGCTGGTCACCGGCGACTGGAGCAGGACCGTGTCGCTGCGCGATGCCCGGACCGCGGAGGTCTCGTGCATCCTCGGCAAGCATCAAGCCGATGTGGACAAACTGGCGGTTTCGCCCGATGGCCGACTGCTGGCGACCATTGGTGACGATTTCTTCAACCGCATCGTATGGCTATGGGACGCCAGAACGCCCTCCCCGCCGGCAGGCCTCGGCGGGCACGACGCGGTACTCTATTGCCTGGCTTTTTCGCCCCGAGGTGACGTGCTGGCTACCGGCGATACGCAATACGTGGTCTTGGTGTGGGACCTTCGGACCCGCCAGGTACGGCGGACTCTCCGGGGACCATCCGGCCAGGTCTACGCCATGGATTTTTCGCCCGACGGGAGAATGCTGGTCATCGCAGGGGATGACCGCCTCGTGCGGCTTTGGGACCCGGCAAGCGGCCAGGAGCGGGCCCGGCTGCTGGGTCACACCGACAAGGTCTACGCCGTGGCTTTCTCGCCCGATGGCCGGCGCCGGGCCAGCGGCGGGCTGGATGGCACCATACGGCTGTGGGATCTGAGCACGGGCCGCGAGTTGCTCGTGCTGGACGGCCCTGCGGGCGGCGTTCGCTGCCTCGGCTTCTCGCCCGGCGGCGACGTCTTGGCCGCAGGCGGCGCAGGCGGCCGGCGATCGCCCATTTCGGGGTGGCTGTGGTTTGCTCCCTACGTGGCCGACCCCGCCATCCCGTAGAGATGAGTGCGGCGGGAACCTGTCGCCGCGACTGGCTTAACGCTCGTCGCATGGCCGCTCCCTTGCGGTCGCGGCTCGGTAACAATTGCCCGCTCCTAGTGGTCGTAGCTCGGTGAAAGCCGTGCTCCGTCGCCTGTCAACACCGCGCGGCGCAAGGGGTGGCGGCCGGCTCGCTAGAAGGCATGATCTTGCCGACCGCGTCGGCCACGCGGCGGCACAGGGCCATCGTCTGGGCGAACTGCTGGAAGTCCAACGACTGATAGCCGTCGCTCAGGGCTTTTTCCGGGTTGGGGTGCACTTCGAGCATCAGGCCGTCGGCGCCGGCGGCCACGGCCGCGGCGGCCATGCTGGGCACCAGGCTGGTGTGCCCGGTGCCGTGGCTGGGGTCCACCACCACGGGCAGGTGGGTCCGCTCGTGCAGGTAGGGCACCGTGGCCAAGGGGAGCGTGAAGCGCACATGCGTTTCAAACGTGCGGATACCCCGCTCGCACAACAGCACGTTCTGGTTGCCTGTATTGAGGATGTATTCCGCGGCCAAGAGCAGCTCGTCAACCGTGGCACACAGCCCCCGCTTCAAGAGCACCGCCTTGCCCGACGCCCCGGCCTCTTCCAACAAACGGTAATTCTGCATATTGCGTGCCCCGATCTGGAGGATATCGGCATAGCGGGCCACCAGGGGCACGTCGGCCGGGCAGAGAACCTCGGTCACGATGGGCAATCCGGTTTCGGCCCGGGCGGTGGCCAGTATCCTGAGCCCCTTTTCCTTCAGGCCCTGAAAACTATACGGGCTGGTCCGCGGTTTGAACGCGCCGCCCCGCAAGGCCGTGGCCCCGGCGGCTTTGACGGCCCAGGCTGTGGCTACGGTCTGCTCTTCGTCTTCCACCGCGCAAGGCCCGGCGATCACGCCCAGGTGGCAGTTGCCCGCACTGAACGGGCCGACATGCACCACCGTCCGCTCGGGCTTGACCTCGATGCTGGCGAGCTTATAGGGGGCCAGGATGGGGAGCACCTCGGCCACGCCGGGGACCGTCTCCAGCGAATGCCGCGATTCGTCGCGTTTTTCGCCGATGGCGGCCACGACGGTCCGCTCGGTGCCTTCGATTACGTGGGCCCGCAATCCCAGTTCCTCCACCCGCTGGACCACGTGAGTAATCTGCTGGTGGGTGGCTCCCTTTTTCATTACCACGATCATGGCCAAACTCCTTCGTTTCCCGGCGCCTGCGCCCCAGCGCCGGAGAACCTTTACGCCAGCCCCAAACCAACAAAAAAAGCCCTGAGATCCTTGCGGGTCTCAGGGCTTTCGGACTCTCTTGTTCAGTCAGGCGTCTGGCCTACGAACCACCTCCGGCCCCGCGACCCGGCGGGCTGTAATAAAACCAGAAGCGATACGCGGCCAGAACGTACGACATAACTGTTTGGCCCGCCCGCCAAACGGGGGCGGCTCCTTATGGCGATCTAGTATCGGCTATCGGCGGCGAAAAAACAACCCCCATCTTGGGGCAATTTGCCCCGCGGCTGCGTTTTTTCGGCCACGCCGGTGGCTACACGGGCCATTGTCGGCCGGAAGGGGCATTCTGGCGTCAGTCGCCGAGGAAGAACCGGCCGATATCGGGCCGGATGGCCCGCACGATTTCCAGCACGCCCTGTTCGGCCTCCACGCGCACCAGCGCGCCGCGATCGGTGGTTCGGACCACCAGCCGGAGGTGATCCTTCCCCTCGGCCCGGCCGAGCAGCTCCAGCGCTTGTTGGGCGTGCTGCTTCTGGCGCTCGTTGCCCATCTCGGCGAGGAACTCGGCCACCGGCCTGAGCGCTACCCACACCTCGGCGGGTGCGGGGGGCACCACCGGCGTGGCCGATCGGCCGATGGCTTCCTTGAGCCGTTGGACCGCGTTCTTGCCGGCAGCCAGGTACATGGCCTGTTTGCCAAAGCCCAGTACCAGCTCGGGCGACTCGCCCAGCACTTGGCGGGCCTTCTCCTGATCGCCCACCGGGGGCAAGGGCAGCGGCATAGTGTGGAGCGTAACCCCCTCGAAGGTCTCGGCATCGAGCTTCAGCCCCGAGAACAGCGGGTGATTGTCCCGCAGGAACTGGCCCACCTTGCGGGCCACGTCCTGGAGCTTCATGCCGTCGGCCACGTACATGCCGGCGATCAGGCTGGCGGCTTTGGGCGTTACCACTACCGAGACGGCCCCGTCGCTTCGGCCGCTGGCTGCCGTGTCGCGGAGCACGTCGAACACCTGGTTGGCCAGTTCTTTTCGAATACGCTTTTCGTCCTCCGAGGCGCCTTCGCGGTCGATGTCTTTCAGCGCCTTTTCGCGAAGTAGATCGACGAACTTGGCCGAGGCCGCGGCGTCCGCCCCGTGGGCCTTGCCCACCCAGTGGGCTTGGAATACTGCCCCGGGCGTGCGGAAGCCGCCGAAAGCGGTCTTCAGCTCGCGGGCTTGGGCCAGGTCGGAAGCCAGGGCCGTGCCCGGCAGGGCGATGGCCCGGAGGTCCACGAAGGTCCGCTTCTCCTGGCGATCGATGCGCCAGCCTACGCTAACCTCCTCTAGCTCGCGCAGAGCGCGGAGGACCGCTTGCTCGCAGTTCTGGCCCAAGAGTTTGCGCAGGGCGAAGTCTTCGTCGCGCTCGCCCGGCTTTTGCCGCAGCTCGCGCTGGACCCACTGCTGGAACTTTTCGGCCAGGACGTCGGCGAACACGGGCAGCCGAACCTGATAGAGCACGTCGTAGCGGATGGGCGCTACGGGAGCGGGTTTCTTGGCCGGCGCCTTGGGTTTGACCTTTTCCGCAGCCAGGGCCTGGCCCGCCACAGCGGCAGCCAGGAGCATGGCGAGCGCCAGTTGCAGAATGCGTCGGGTCATCGTCGGGTCTCCTTCAAAAAAGGGAAAGGTGTTCTTGCCCCTTGGTTCCGAAACTGCACAGTGGCGGCCATTGTTGGGAAAATAACCCCGAGCGGGTGGCGTGTTTCGCACCACGGCCGGGGTGGCCGCTCCCTTGCGGTCGCGGCTCAGCTTGTCGTGGCGGTTGGGTTGGCGTGGCGGGCATCACGGCATTTTTTAGGGCCCGGGGTTGGACCAGGCATTGGCCAGGTCCTGCGGCAGTTGGCCGGCCAGCGTCTGGACCGTCAGCCGCGCGTCGTGATCCAGCCAGGCCCAACGGGGGCCCGCGGCCAGGTCCACCAGGGCCGGCAAATCTTCGACATCGGGCGCGACCCGCGCTACGCGGGGTAGTTCTAGCGGCTCAGGCAGCGGGGGTGATGCCGGTTGCGTCTCGGCCACCGGCGGTGGCGTGGGGACGCCGGGGGCCGCGGCCCAGTGCATCAACAACAGGGCCACCGCCACGGCGCAGGCCGAAGCGGCCGCCGCGGCCGCCACCCACGCCAACCTTTCGCGCAGCGGCCTTAGAGCCGCCGCGCGGGGCTGCTCGGCCCGAGGCTCTCGCACCAGGGTCTCCCAAATGCGCTCATGCAGCGCTTGGGAAAACGGCGGCCGATCGGCCAGCCCCTGGCGCCGAAGCTCCTCAGCCAGCCACTCCTGCCGATTGCGTCGCTTTGCGCGGGGAGAATCAAGTGGAAACATGCGGCACCTCCGGGCACGCCGGCGGCTGGCCCGGCTCGGTGGCACGGGACGCCGGCCTGGCGGGCGGGCAATCCTCGTGTTCGGCCAAAAGCTCCAACAGCCGCCGGCGGGCGCGAAACAACATCGTCTTGATCGACACCCACGACCGCTCCAGCACGGCAGCAATCTCCCGGGCAGACATCTCCTCCACATAGAACAGCCAAAGCGCGGTCCGCTCTTCTTCCGAAAGGATGCGGTCCGCCAGGCTCCAGAGGCGCTGGCGGTCCTCGGCGGCCGCGGCCAGTTCGGGCGGCCCGGGGCCCGTGCAGGCCACGCTTTCCAGGGCTTCGCCCCGTGGGAGCGGCGCCCGCCGCCGGCTGTGATTGATGCGCACCCGCCGGGCGATCGTGAACAGCCAGGTGACGAACCGCCACCGCGGCCGGTATTGGCCCAGGTTCCGGTACGCCCGCACAAAGGTCTCTTGCAGCAGGTCTTCGGCGTCGCCGCCCGCTCCCAGCCGGCGGAGGAAATGCAACGTCGGCGCCTGGTAGCGGCGCACCAACTCCTCGAAGCAAGGCGCGCAGCCCGCCTGCGCCCGCATCGCCAGTTCCTCGTCGCCCAGCAGCCGAGCAGGATCGCACATCGAATGGGATTAGGGTTTTGACCCCACAAGCGGCCCGCGCCCCTGGGTACGCGCAAGCCGGGCCCACTGCTTGTCTATCTGCTGCCACACCGCATCCGCCGGGGCGCGGAACGCCACCGTGGCCTCGCTCTGGTGCAGCCGGACCTCGAAGCGGCGCAACAGATCGGCCAGGGCCGGATCGTCGCTTCCCTGGAGCACCGCCATGGCGCAAATCCCCTCGACGATCTCCCTGACCAGGCGTGCCGCCTCGGGGGTCTTCATCCGCAACTGGGCTTGGGCAAACACCTGGCCGCCCGACTCGCCCACCACAAGCGAAAACGCCTCGCTCTGCGTGACCAGCGGCGATTTGAAGGGGACCGGTGCCGACGACAAGCGGATCGCCCGGGCCAACAGGGCCGTACCCTCCGGAACCGGGGCGGCCAAAGGCGACTGCCCCGGCAGCCCGGCCGCCGCGCCGGCCAGCACGTCCAGCGCCGCTTTCAGGTCGTCCATCCGCGGCGAGAACGCCACCAAGTCGTCCCGGAAAAACGCCGCGGCCACCCGCCGCTCGTCCGGCTTGCCCTTGGCATCGATCCAGGTATGGATATCGAATCGGCTGTAGCGGATGAGCTGGTGCTCGGGCAGCCAGTTCGCCTTAGCCCGAATTGCCTCGGCTTTGAAACGGGCATGGACCAGCAACACCCCCTCGTGTTGCGCAAAACGCCTGCCGTAGGCGGTGATCCCGTGCAGGTCGCGGCGAAGGTCCAGCTCGAGTAGGGCGGAAAGGGCATCGAGCTGCTTGTCCAACTGCGGGTGCTCGGCCAGGAGGCGCCGAAACGCCTTTTCAAACAGCGAGGCGTTCCGGACGGCGTCGACGTCCACATGGACCAGCCAGCCGGCTTCGGCCCCAACCTGGGCGAAATCGACCGGGCCGGCCAGCACACTGCTGCCCAGGCCCACCGCCACCCATGCCGCTATGACCGCCGCACTGGCTCGCATGATGCTACTCGCTGTAATGTACCCTGAGCCTTCGTCTGGTTATACACCCTGCGGGCCCCCGCGGTTACGGAACCTGGCCCAGCGGGGAAGCCTGGGCTTTCTCAAAAGTACCTCCCGCTGCCGGAGGAGACCGATGCCCGGGGGCGCGCAACAGAAGGGGGGAGGGCCAATGGCGAAGGCCGAATGACGAAAGACAAATGACGAATGACGGGATTCCAAGTCCCAAGTACCAATGACCAAGTCCCAATGACCAATGACCAAATCCCAATGACCAAATGAATGGCATATCACACGTGGCCTTGTGGGGGTTGCGCTCTGGAGATTGCCGCCAAGAGATGCGCCGCGCCGGCACAGGCCCCTCCCGAAGGAGCGGAGTGCAGTTGGGCAGTGCGTCAAGGGGTCGCATTCCACCTGTCGGTTGGTCGTTCGGCCCCGTCGCCATGGGGGAGCAAAACCGTCGAGCTGCATTGACAGGGCCGAAGCCGGTGAACATAATCCGCGG
>JBBIQF010000263.1:0-1316 GCA_037442445.1 Planctomycetaceae bacterium | reverse complement strand
AGCAAAACCGTCGAGCTGCATTGACAGGGCCGAAGCCGGTGAACATAATCCGCGGCCTTTTCGCATGACGGGGGACATCGCCAGCGCCTCGGCGGGATACGGCGTGCGGCCAATGGCCGCAACCTGTTTTGGCGCAGCGACTTGAAGCTTCCCCAATCGCTTTGGTGATGGGCATGGAGACCGGGCCGATGGCCGCCACATCCCAAGCTCACCGGGCCCCGGCCGTGTGGCTCGCCCTAATGGTGGGCTTGGCGGTTGCCGCAGCATCCCCCAATTTTTGCAAATGTGCGTCCCCCGATAGTGCGTCATCCTTGCCGGCCGGTGGTGGTGAGTCTCAAGGGCCGACCATCCCAAGCCTTCCCCCCGCTTTGGAGGCCGATGGGCGGTCACCCTTTGGCCCCACTGCGGCATTGAGCGATCCATCGCGTCCCAGTGCTGGGGCCTTTGGGCCTGCTCAGGAAGGGATGATCCCTCCCGCTGCGGTTCCCCCCGGCTGGCCAGCCGGGCCACCCCCCACGCCGCCACCCTTATTACGGTTCTTCCAATTGCCCGAGGAGCGATTCCGAGGCATTCCGGCCCCGCTGGTGCGGGAGAGTTGGGGATATCGCCCGTTCAGTCTGGGGGCGCTGTTCGGCTTCATCGAAGGCAGCGCGCTGGTGGACGACTGGGTCTATCAAGATAACGGGGTCATCGCCGGCTTCCGGATCGGCTGGGACCACCAGAACTACTGGGGGTTGGAGATGCGGTTCGCGTGGGCCAGCCTGGACACTTATAACGGCTGGCGGGCGGAACAAGCAGCGGGCTACCCCAACGCCCAGGCCATCTACCCGGGTGGCACGAACGACATGTTTTTCTGGGATACCAACTTGGTGTGGTATTTCACGGGCGACACGCGATGGCGGCCCTACCTGGCCGCGGGGATGGGGCTGGCCACCGTGGACTTTCCGGATGCCCTGGGCACCCAGTGGTCGGATACGATGTTCGCGTTGCCGCTGAGCGTGGGGCTGAAATACCGCTGCACGGACCACGTGGCCTTGCGCCTGGAAGCCACCGAAAACCTGGTGTTCGGCAGCCGGCCAATCGGGTTTTTTGAAGACCTCTCGGTCACCGGAGGGGTGGAGTGGCGATTCGGAGGAGCGCGGCGGGCCTACTGGCCTTGGAACCCCGGGCGACACTATTGGTAGGCGGCCACCATTCGACATTCGGCATTTGAGTTTCGACATTCGTCATTGGCGGCGGACCAGCGCGATGCACCCCGCCGCTCGTTCTTGCGGCGTGCCGAGTGATCGGGAATTGGTCATTGGTGCTTGGTCATT
>JBBIQF010000262.1:0-8666 GCA_037442445.1 Planctomycetaceae bacterium | reverse complement strand
CTAATGTTCGCCGGTTGCTCTCGGATTGCGATGGTTCGTCCACGCCGGAGGTCTGGTTTGTGCACGGCGGCCCCGGTTGCCCTCGGCCGGCACGCCTGCCAAACTGGCGCCTGCGAGCTATCCCGCCGGAACACGCACGCAATCAAGGCAACTTAAGGAGCCTGGGCCATGTCCAAAGGCATGTGGTCATCGTGGTCATCCAGCCGCCGCCATTTTCTGAAGGCAGTGGGATATAGCGCCGCCGGTTTGGCGGTGGCATCTCCGGCTTGGCCGGGCCAGGTAGCGGCCCCTTTGACTGGCGAGAACGCAGGGGCCGGCCCCCGCGGCCCGGCCGGCACGTTGGTCCGGCTGAGCGAGCACCTTTGGGTTTATCGGGGGCCGATCCAGGTGGGCGTGGTGCGGGACGGGGATCAGGCCCTGCTTGTGGACTGTTGCGAAGCCGGCCTGCTGGAAACGCTCCGCCAGGCGGGCATCCAGCGCGCCCAGCGCGTGGTGTTCACCCACCACCACCGCGACCAAGCCTGCGGGGTGCATGCCTTGGCCGAGGGGGGGACAAGGGTCGAGGTCCCGGCCGCCGAACGGGCCTATTTCGAAAATGTCGCCGCGTACTGGAACGATTTCAAGCACCGCTGGCACATCTACAACCAGCACCCGCACCACCTGATGCTGGCCGAGCCGGTCCGCGTGGATGCCACGCACCAGGATGGGGAAGAGTTCGCCTTCGGCCCGGCACGGATTCGCGTGCTTTCCACCCCAGGCCATACCGATGGCTCGCTGAGTTACCTGGTCGAGGTCGATGGCCAGCGTGTGGCCTTCTGCGGCGACGCGCTCTGGGGCGAGGGCCGCATCTGGGAGCTGTACAGCTTGCAGAAAGGCACGATGACCAGCGACTACCACGGGTTCCTGGGTGCCCGGGCGCAACTGGTCGAAAGCCTGCGGCGTCTAAGAGCGGCCCGGCCGGACCGGCTGGTCCCTTCGCACGGCGAATTGATCACGGCCCCGGCCCGGGCTATCGAGGGCCTCGTGCGCCGGCTGGAAGCGTGCTACGACAAGTACGTGGCCATCTCGGCCTTGCGGCATTATTTTCCCAAGATGTTTGCGGAGTACGCGGGCCGGGCGGACCACATGCCCATCCGCCCGGGCCGGCCAGCGCCCGAGTGCCTGCGGCATTTCGGCACCACCTGGGTGCTCATCGCGCAAGACAAAGCCGCGCTGGTCATGGATTGCGGCAGCCCGCAGGTCGTCCAGCGGCTGCGGACCCTGATGGACAAGGGCGAAATCCGCAGCATCGAGGGCCTGTGGATCACTCATTACCACGACGACCACGTCGATGGGGTGCCCGCGTTCCAACAGGCCTTTTCGTGCCCGGTGCTGGCCGAAGAGCACGTGGCCCAGGTCATCGCCAATCCCCTGGCATGGCGCCTGCCGTGCATCTCGCCGCACGCCATCCGGGTGGACCGGGTTTTGTCCGATGGGCAATCGTGGCCGTGGCACGAGTTCCGCATGACGGCGTACCATTTTCCCGGCCAGACGCTGTACCACGGGGGGCTGTTGGCCGAGGCCGGCCCGTTGCGGATGTTCTTCGTGGGCGACTCGTTCACCATGGCCGGCATCGACGACTACTGCGCCCAGAACCGCAATTGGCTGGGGGAAGGGGTGGGCTTCGACCGCTGCCTGGCCCTGTTGGAAAAGCTGCGGCCGACGCACCTGTTCAATCCGCACGTCGATCAAGCGTTCGACTTCACCGCCGAGCAATACCGCTTCATGCGCGAAAACCTGGCGCAGCGCGAAAAGCTGTTCGGCGAGCTGTTCCCGTGGGATCACCCCAATTTCGGCATGGACGAATCGTGGGTGCGGTGCTTTCCCTATGAGCAGAAGGTCCAGCCCGGCAGGCCCGCCGAACTGGAGGTCGTGGTGACCAACCACTCGGCGGTACCGCGTTCGGCGGCTTGCCGGCCGGTGGTGCCCCGGGCGTGGAAGGCCGGCCCCGCACCGTGGGTCGAGGCCACCGTGCCCCCCAAACGCGAAGGCCGGCTGCCGCTGCGGATCGCCATTCCGGCGGGCGTGGCCCAAGGCCGGTATGTGATTGCCGTCGATCTCCGTTATGGCGATCGCCTGCTGCCGCAGTGGACCGAAGCCATCCTGGTGGTGTAGCCGCTTAGCGGCCATAGGCGCAAGGGGCGGTTGGCGTGGCGTGGCCTCCCCCCGTCTTGGAGGTTGGCCGCCAAGACGCTACGATGGATGCCAATTGGACCGGCTGCGGGCCGGCCTGCGCCTGTGGGACCGTGTCGGAGAGTGGTATGCCTCGTGAGAAGCCGCTGGAAGTCGAGGGAGTGGTGACCGAAGCGCTGGCCAACACCCGGTTCCGCGTCCAGTTGGACACCGGGCACATGGTCATCGCCCATGTAGCGGGGCGGATGCGCAAGCACTTCATCCGCATTGTTCCCGGCGATCGGGTGCGGGTGGAGCTTTCTCCCTACGACTTGACCAAGGGCCGCATCACGTACCGCGAGCGATGAGATCTTAAGGAGCCGGCAGGTTCGTTCTGCGGGTGTATGGGCCACGCCCCTGGGGCGGCTATCCTCGGCGGCATAAAGCCGCTGGCTCGTTCTCGGAACAGCGAGCCGCCGGGTTCACCCTGCCGGTGCACTTGGGGCCCCCTGGCACGCATAGCATCTGCGGTGTAAACTATTTGAGCGTCCCGAAGGCCGCTGGACCCATTTGGGGGGTTTTGGCGGCGGTGCCCTTAGGCCGGGCCTTCTGGCAAGGGGCTGTAAAGGGGCGCCATTGCCGCGGGGAGTACCCCGCGGGCCGCCGCGCTACCCGGCGCAGCGGTGGACTCGGCGATGCCGCCGAGGCAGGTCGCTTGTCTTTCGTTCTCCAGACCAACGAGGAGTGCCAATTGTGAAGAGGATGCTTTGCTTGGCGGCCATCGCCGCGACGCTGCTGGGCTGGGGGAGCCCGGGCCTGGCACAACCGTCCGACGGGGGGAAGGCCCTCGTCATCGCCGCGTTTTCCGGCTACGACGCTTTGATGAAGGACGTGGCATGGGTCGATCAACTGGCCGGCAAGCCCGGCCTGCCCGCCATGCTCCGCGGCGGGATTGCCCAATTCACCGGCGGCAAAGGCCTGGCCGGCATCGACACCAAACGCCCCTGGGGCCTCATCGTGTCGGCCGGCGTGGGCGATTTCCCCATCCTGGCCTTCGTGCCGGTCAAGGACTTCAAACAGGTGTTGGAGGCCCTCAAGCCGGTCATCGGCGATGTGGAAGAGACCGGCGGCGTGTACGAAATCCCCATGGGGGCCCAGACCCTCTTCGCCAAAGAAGCCAACGGCTGGGTGTTCTTGAGCCGGGCCAAAGATGCCCTGAAGTCGCCGCCGGCCGATCCGTCCAAGGTCTTGGGCGGCCTGCCGGCGCAGTACACCGTCTCGGTGCAGATCCTGGTGCGCAACATCCCGGAGGAACTCAAACAGATGTTCCTCCCGATGATCCAGATGGGCGTGCAGGCCGGCCTGGAGCAGATGCCCGGCGAAAGCGACGCGCAATTCGCGTTGCGCAAAAAGATGGCCGAGACCAGCATCCAGCAGATGACGCAGTTGGTCAATGAGCTGGATACGATCACCTTCGGTTTGGGGGTGGATCACCAGACCGACAGCCTGCGCTTGGAATACACGGTGGTGGCCAAGCCCGGCACCGAAATGGCCAAGCAAATCGCCGCCGCGACCGGCGGCAAGACCCGTTTTGGCGGGTTCTTTGCCCAGGATGCCGCCGCAGCCATGATAGCGCAGGGCAGTTCGACTTCTTCGGAGGCTCAAGCGGCCCAGGCCCAGGCGATGCTGGCCGGCCTGCGGGCCAATGTCGAGCAGGAGATCGACCGCCAGGAGATGTCCGACGCCGACAAGAAAAAGGCCAAAGAACTGCTGGCCGACCTGTTCGACGTGTTCCAGCCGCTGTTGAAGGCCAACAACTCGGACATGGGCATGATCGTCAAGGCCGACTCGCAAGGGGTGGCCCTGGCAGCCGGCCTGACCCCGGTGGATGGCGATAAACTGAGCGGGCTGGTCAAGAAGTTCGCCGACCAACTGGCCAAGGATGCCCCCGAAGTGGCCAAGCGGATCAAGCTTGATGCCGAGCAGCGCGAAGGGGTCCACTTCCACACCTTCTCGCTCCCCGTCGAGGAGATGGGCCTGGAGGGCACGGAGAAGGAGAACGTGCAGAAGCTTTTGGGCACGTCGCTGGATGTGGTCATAGGGGCCGGCAAAGACGAGATGTACCTGGCTGCCGGCCGCAACGCGCTCGACCTCTTGAAAACGGCTATGGATCAGTCCAAGCAGCTTGCCGGGCAGACGGTGCCCCCCATGCAGATGTTCATCGCGGGGGCGCCCATCGCGCGGCTGATTCAGACGTTCGCCGAGGAGGAAGAGGCGCGGGAAGTGGCCGGCCGGGCGCTGAAAATCCTCGAAGCCGCTGGCGGCAAGGACCGCGTGCTGATCACCGGCACAATGGTGTCCAACGGCGTGAAAGTGCGGATCGAAGCCCAGTCCGGCCTGGTGAGCCTGCTGCAATTGGCCGAGATCCCCAAGGCCGAGTTCGAGGAGCCCGCCGCAGAGCCGAAGGCCGAGAAAAAAGTGGAAGCGTCCGAGAAGCCCGCGGCCAAGAAGCCGGCCAAGACGAAAGCCAAGGTCAAGGTCCTGCTCGAAGAGTAGCGAAACTAGCGGTGTGGCGTGCACGCGCTTGGCGGGCGGCCCCCGGCGAGCTGCGTGCATGCCGCTTGCCACCCCGGGTGTGTGCCCGCGGGGAACGATCGGGCAATAGGCCCATGGCTCATCCCCTGCAACATCGCATCGCTGCGGTGCGGCGCCGCGTGCGCCTGCTGATCGCTGCATACGGCATCGGCTGGTTGGTGGCCGCCAGCATGGGCGCAGCGTTGTTGCTGGGGTTGGCCGATTATGCCCTGCGCATCGAAGACCGCGGGCTGCGCGTGCTGGCCACGGCGCTGTGGCTGGGAATCTCCGGGGCCACGGCCTGGCGGTTTCTGTACGTGCCCTTGCGCGTGCCGCTGGGCGATGTCGATCTGGCCCGGCAGCTCCAACACCGCTTTCCCGCGCTGGGCGACCATCTGGCCAGCGCCATGGAGTTCCTGCGGCTTCCGGAAGATGATCCGCGGGCGGGGTCGGCTGCCTTGCGCCGGGCGGTGATCCACCGGACCACGGCCGCCGCCGAGCGCCTGGACTTTGCCGCGGCCATCGAACCCCGGCCGGTTCGCCGCGTGCTGCTGGCTGCTGCCGCCGTAGCCGCCGTGGTCGGAACCGTCGCCGCCGCTGCGCCGGCTGCCACGGGCGTCGCCGTGGCCCGGCTTCTGGACCCCTTGGGCAGCACCGCCTGGCCGCAGGAATACCATCTGGTCGTGCGCAATGGTGTGGACCGGCTGGCCCGCGGCCAGGCGTTCGAGATCGAGGTGGCCGATGCGGAAGGCAAGCCCTTGCCCCCGCAGGTCCGCATTTTCTACCGCATCGAGACGCCCGGCGGCGTGCTCGAAGAAGGCGAACTCATGCGGCGCTTCGGGGCGGTCGCTTCGGCCCGGCGCGAGTCCGTCCAATACTCTTTCTCTTACCGGGTCGAAGGCGGCGACGACCGCTCGATGCCCTGGCATCGCGTGGAAGTCCTCGACCCCGCGGAAATCCAGTCGCTGGAAATCACGGTGGTTCCGCCGGCCTATACGAGGCAGCCGGCTGCCCCTGGCCAGCGCAACCTCCGCGTGCTGGCCGGCTCGCGCCTAGAAATGTCGGCAGTGGCCAGCAAGCCACTGGCCGCCGCTGCCCTGTGCCTGGAAGACGGCCGGCAGATCGCCGCAACCCTGGGGGCCGATGGCCGGGCGTTTTCGCTGGGCCAGCCGGGGTCGCCTGCCGTGGTGGTCGAACAGTCGGGGGCCTATTGGTTCCGGCTGACCGACCGCCAGGGGCTCACCTGCGAGACCACACGCTGGGATATCCGGGCGGTGCCCGATGCTCCCCCTACAGTGGCCCTGGAGGAGCCGGCCGGCACTGTATACGTGACTCCCCAGGCCGAGGTGCCGGTACGGATCGCGGCCCGCGACGACCTGGCCATCGCGCGGGTGGTGCTCGAATCGAGGCGGATCGCCCCGGGCCAGGCCAGCGTCCAGCCGCCGCCAAGCCGGCCGGCAGGCGGCGACTCCGCCCCGGGCCGACCATCGCCGCAAGGGGCTACTGAACCGCCGGCCGGGCAAGCCGCGGCAGGGGGGCCCCCAAAGCCGGAGGATGCCGCAGCGTGGCGTGCCGCTTCGCCCAAGCCGGAAGTTACCGAGCTTTATCCGGAGGCGGCTGGGTCGCTGGGTGTCGAGGTGCATCGGCCGGCCACCCCGGAGGGCGAAAGCCTTGTGCTTTCGTACCGCTGGGCGCTGGGGCCGTTGGACCTTGCGCCGGGCACCGAGGTGGTGCTGGAGGCGGTGGCCAGCGATTTCCGGCCGCAGGCGGGCCGCAGCCAGCCCCGCCGCCTGGCCATCATCACTCCCGAGGAGTTGGCCGACCGGCTGGCCGCCCGGCAAGCCGCCTTGGCTGCCGAACTGGTCCGGGCGATTGAACTCCAGCGCCAGGCTCGCGGCGCGGTGGAAGAACTTGCGGTCCGCACACGCCACCTGGACCGCCTGGATCAGGGCGACCTGGATCGCCTTCGGGCGGCCGAACTCACCCAGCGCCAGGTGGGGCAGGTGCTTTTCGGTCCGGCAGAAGGCCTCCGCGGCCACATCCAGTCGCTGCTGGCCGAGCTTACCAACAACAAGCTCGATAGCCCCGATATCCAGCGGCGGATGCAAGCGGCCCTGGCGGAACTGGATCGGCTGGGCAAGGAGGAATTGGCGGCCATCGCCGCAGAGTTGGGGTCGCTGCTCAAGAGGGTCCAGGCCGCGGTGGAGGAGCCACCGGCAACCCCGGCGGCGGGCGATGCAGCCGGGCCAGCCTCGCCGGCACCCGCTGCGGCGGGCCCCCGGGCCCTGGCCTCCCCGCTGGACGGCATCCATGAGAATCAAAACCGGGTCCTTGCGGCGCTGGAAGCCTTGCGCGACGAGTTGCAGCGCTGGGACAGTGTGCGGCGGTTCCATCGCGATGTCGCCCAATTGCTCCAGGAGCAGCAGGAGCTGGCGGATCAGACGGCCTACACCGCCCGCCGGACCTTCAGCAAGGAGCCGCAGGATCTAGCGCCGCAGGACCGGGCGGATTTGGGCCTGGCGGCCAGCCGGCAGGTGGACCTGGCCCAGCGCCTCGAACGCCTGCAAGCCGATATGGAACGCACCCTGCCCGACCTCCGCACGAGCGACTCGTTGGCTGCCGAGGCGGTGGACGATGCCCTGCGCCGGCTCCGCGACCTGCGCACCAGCGGCGCGATGCGCGAGGCGGCCCAGGCCGTAGCGGCCAACCAGATCGGCCTGGGATTGGGGTTGCAGCGGGAGATCATCGACCAGTTGCGCGACGTGCTGGACCTGTTGACCCACCGCCGCGAGCATGAGCTGGGCCGATTGCTCGAGCGCCTCCGCCAAGCCGAATCCGACCTGGTCGAATTGGATAAGAAACAGCAAGAACTCGCCAGCGCCCTGGAGGCTGCCGCTGCCTTGCCGGATGCCGAAGCCCGCAATCGTGAACTTGCGCAAGGGGCGAGCCGGCAGAAGACGCTTCAGGGGCCGGCCGAGGAGCTGGCCCGCCGGCTTGAACATCTGGAAGCCCAGGAAGCGGCCCGGGCGGCTGCCGAGGCTGCCCAGCGGATGGCGCAATCGGCGCAGTCTGCGGCCAAGGGGGATGCGGCCGGCGCGGTCGCCTCGGCCCGCAAAGCCCATGAGGCCCTCGCCGAGGCCCGGCGCCGTGTGGCGGAACTTGGCCGCCAGTCGCAGGCCGAACTGGCCAAAGAGCAGCTTGCGCGCTTGCAGGAGGCCGTGGCACTCCTCCATCGCCGCCAGCAGCAATTGCTCCGCCGGACCGAACAGATTGACGCCCAGCGAGCGGCCAAGGCCCTGCCCGAAGGCTGGAAGCACGAGCTGGCCGAACTGGCCAGCCAGCAAAAGGCCCTGGCGTCGCAGACGGCGGGCTTGGCCCGTAAGCAAGCGGCAAGCGAGGCGTTCGCCTGGGCCCTTGGCGGGGCCGAGCAGGCGATGTCGCTTGCCGGCGCCTGGCTGGAACGTGGCCGGGCGGATGCCCCCGCCCAGTCGGCCCAACACGAAGCCCTGGTGCGGCTGGGGCGGTTGCTGGAAGCCCTTCGGCCCGCCCCTCCGGGCCAGGCCGGCGGAGCCAAACCCGCCGGCACCCCCGACGCCCCGGCTGGCACGCCCCCCGGGTCCCGATCCCCAGCCTCCGGCGACGCCCTGCGCCGCCTGGCGGAACTCAAATTGCTTCGGCTGCTCCAGGAAGACCTCAAACAGCGGACCGCCGAACTCGACCATGCGGTCCAAGCGGGCAAGATTCCTCCTGACGAGGCCCGCCGCCAATACCACGATATCAGCCAACAGCAGGGCCGCCTGGCCGAATTGCTGCTGGCCGTCGGCTCGTCCGAAGCGGAAGAGCCGCCACAAAATGGGAACCCCGGCAAGCCGGCCGAAGACAATGCCGCTCCAAAGGCCCCGAAGGGGCCGTAGGCCTCGGCCGGCCGTTTCCGCCCGGTG
>JBBIQF010000261.1:0-8668 GCA_037442445.1 Planctomycetaceae bacterium | reverse complement strand
GGCCGGGCCCGAAACCGCTGGATGTCGCCCCAGCGCAAAAGGGGAAAAAGCAACTCGGCCTCGATCTGCTGCTCCGTGGCCGGCACCGGGTGCTTGCCGCAGTGCGCCAAGTTCCGCACCCGCACAGTTTTCAATAGGGCTTGGGAAGCACAAATTGGCCGCCGCCCTCGTAGGGCAGTCACAGCCGCCTGCGGGCCGGCAGGCGGCGACTCTTCCGCCCCGGCATCGACGAGCATCATCCAGTACACCCCGTTGGCGCCCCCCGTGTTGGCCCCCAAATGCGCCTGGTAGTCGGAAGGGCCCACCAGGTTTTCCAGCGGATGCCCGTTTTCGCCGTCCGACCATGCGCTAGGCCAGAGCAGCCACGGTGAGGACGGCCTGCGGGGATCCACCGGCCAGGCCTGCAAGAGTACGCACTGGGTAGCGTCGTGTCCCCGCGACGTGCCGGGACACACGCTCCGCCGCGGAGATTCCGCACCGGCGGCTGCGCTGGACGCACCGGCAGAAGCGGTTTCGGTCGCTGGCGAATGGGCGGGGGTGGAGGCGAACCCAGCCGGCGCCCGCAACCATCGCACGTACGGCACCGGATAGGCCGTGGGCCGGCCTTTGTCCAATACGATGGCTGCGGTGCGGCTGGCCGCATCGAACGGCCGCAGTGCCGCAAGATCATGCACCTCGATGACGGCTAGCGGCAGGCCGTCTTCTCCCAAGCAGAAGCGGCGAAAACCATCGCCAGCGCCCGGCGTTTGGAACACGGTTTGCGGCACCAGCATGGCCAGCCGGCCACCGGGCCTCAGGTACCGGTCGGCCGCCACATACACCAGCAGCATGGCCAGGTCCTTCTTGCTCCCTCCATGCTGCGCATCCTGGGCCGAAAGCGAAAACAGTCCATAACGCCGCCATAAGGGGTGGGCCCCTCGGCGGTACACCTCCGGCAGGCAATCCCAGGCGATCCAGGGCGGGTTGCCCACCACGTAATCGAATGGCCCGGCCGGCAAAGACACCTGGAACACCGCGTCGGCCAAAGTCACGGGCAAGACCACCCGGCCATGCGAGGGCAACAGATCGGCCACGGCTGCCAAGTAATTCAGCCGGGCCAGCACAACCCCCAGGGGATTGGCATCCATGCCGGCCACCGCGTCGAGGATATCTTGCCAGCCGGCCCCGGCTGACACGGCCGAGGCGTAGCGCCAGCCCGCAGGCCCCATCGCCCGCAGCCGTGCGATGGCTTCTATCAGAAACGCCCCGGTACCGCACGTCGGATCCAACAGGCGCCGGCCAACCGCCGGGTAACCGGGGTGAAATACTCACCGAGCGCATGGCGCACCCCGCGCGGTACCAGGGCCTGGTAGAGCCAGGCCAGGGGGTCTTCGTGCAGCGCAGTGGCAGACTCCTTGGCCGGCTTGGGCAGCGGCCACCCGTTGGCCATGACTTGGGCCAAGTCCTGGACCAACTCCCCCAATGCAGGATTCCAGCACGCGACGGGCCAGCCGAAAAACGCCGGTTCCAAAGCGCCCCCCAGGTCCCAGCCCAGGAAGTGCCCCGCCTCCCAGCCGGCCAGCATTTCGGCCCACGCGATGCTTGAACGGGGCGAGGCCAAGGTTGGCATCCCACGCACCGGAGCCAACTGCTCCGCAATCGCGAGTTTGGCCGACAAGGCCACCCACGTGTCCAAGGCGAACAGGGCGCGGCGCAAGTCTTCTGGCCCAAGCGGAATGCCGTATGCCCGGCGTACAGCGACGGCGATCTCCCCGGAGCCGGCGATGGCCGCGTGCGGGCTTCGCTTTCGCCAGGTGTCGAAGGCGGCCTGGGCCGGCCGGCAGCGGCGATTGCCCAACAGCCCGTACAAGAGCGGTACGCCGCGGCAGGCCAAAGCTGTGGAAAGGCGGCGCCGGCTGTGGGCCGAATCGCTCATTGCCGAAGAACTCGCAACGCTCGAACGCTTGGGGACACTTTGGCGCGTGGCCCCGGCTGCTCGGTGGGCGGCATGGTCCGCGCCGATGGAAGCCATCTTGGCACACCCAAGGGCGTTCGTCCACATGGCCGGGGAAGAGAGCGATTGCCCAACCCGGCCCCGCGAGCCGGGCCCACGAACCGCGTCCACGAGCCGGGCCCGTAAGGGCCCGGTGGGGGCCGCGTGCCGGACAGGTGGCTTGGGCCGCTCCCTTGCGGTCGCGGCGCGGATTGCAGGGTTCGCGGCTCGGTTGGTTCCCGCTCCCTTGCGGTCGCGGCTCGGATTGAATTCTCCGGGCGCAGAAAAAAAGACCGCGCCCCGTCAATCCTTGGCGGGACGCGGCCGCTACCGGGAGGATTCTATCGCGGTGCGGTCCTGCCGGGCCGAACCGCTCTGCGGCAACGCTAGGCCGCTTTGTCTTGCTTCTTCTCTTTCTTGGCCTGGAAGGCCTTGTCAAAAGCCTTGCCGAAAACCATCTCGATCTGCTTGGCGGCTTCCGCCTTGGCCACCTTGGCCTTGCAGTTGTTGCAGCAGAAGCACACATCGACCCCGGCCACTTTGGTCTTGGTGGCCGGATTCAACTTGCCGCCCGTAAACGGGCAGGCCACTTGGACCACCTGGCCGGTGACAGCCAATTGGTGGTTCGCCTTGGCCGCGTACTTCTCGAGATTGGCGTTGAACTTGGCCGAGCAGCCGGGACAACAGAAGTACAGCTTTCCACCCTTGTAGGCGATCGATGCATCGGCCGAGACCGGCTCGCCAGAAATGGGACACTTGGCGTCGCCCAGCGAGGCGCCGGCCGTGGTCTGGGTGCTGACCGCGTTGCCACAACAACCCGCCTTTTGCTGGGCATTGGCGGCGGCAACGGCAGGACAGCCGGCCGCCGAACCGCAACCGCTTTGCTTCTGGCACGTGTCATCGGCCCAAAGCAGCCCCGCCGCGGCCAACACGGCGACGCCCAAAGCCCAAAGGGAAGCCTTCATTGGTCACTCCTCAGATTAACATTCATGTCCGCTACGCTTTCCGCAATCGCAGTCCATTTTTCACAGATTCTTTTGAAAGTCAAGTGGCTTCCCTGGCCAATCGCAGCATTTTTTGAGAAGACCAAAGGCCCAGTCAAAAAGGGCCCATTTGCTGGACACTCTGGCAAGCCATTCACACATATATAAGTCCATAACTAATGTTATCTTTCAAGACCGCCACTTTGCTGCGGTTTCCGCGGGTTCGAGTGGATCCAAGCGGGTGCCTTCCGGCCTCAACCAGTCCGCAAAGCGCTTCCCAGCGCTCGAGGGGCTACGTCGGCCGCTCGGAGATACCGGGGATGGCGAACTGGGCGCACAGGTCGGCGATTTCGCCGCGGATGCGGTTGGCCGTCTCCTCGACGTCGTGCAGGTTGCGGCAGACGGCATCGATCCAGCCGGCGATCAAATCCATCTCGGGTTCCTTCATGCCCATGGCCGTGACGGCGGGTGTACCCAGGCGCACGCCGCTTGTGACCGCGGGCTTGCGATGGTCGCCGGGGATCATGTTGAAGTTGCAGATGATCCCGGCCTGGGCCAGGGCCCGGGCCACCTGTTTGCCGGTATGCGGCGCATCGCGAAAGTCCATGACCAACAGGTGGTTATCGGTGCCGCCGGTGGCCAGCCGATAGCCCCGGGCCAGGAGCCCTTCGGCCAAGCGGCGGCAATTGGCCACCACCTGCCGGCCGTAGGCCCGGTACTCTTCGGTTGCGGCTGCCTTGAAGGCCACCGCCATCGCCGCGATCACGTTCACATGCGGCCCTCCCTTGAGCATGGGAAAGACCGCCCGATCGATCCGCCGGGCAAGGTTCAGCTTGCTGTGTGGGAAATACTTGTGCTGGTAACGGTCCTCGATGCGCGAGAGGATGAACCCGGCCCGCGGCCCGCCCAACATCTTGTGGGCCGTACTGGTGATGACATCGCAATACGGCACCGGGTCGGGATGCACGCCGGCTACGATCAGCCCGTTGATGTGGGCGATGTCGGCCACCAGGTACGCTTCGACCTCGCGGGCGATCTCGGCGAAGCGGTCGTAATGGAACACCCGGGGATACGAGGTGCCCCCCACCCAGATCATCCGGGGGCGTTCGCGGCGGGCGATGTCGCGGATTTGGTCGTAATCCAGAAAGCCGGTTTCCGGGTCCGGCCCGTAAGGCACCTGCACGTAGTCGGTACCGGAAAAGTTGACGCCCCAACCGTGCGTCAAATGCCCCCCCTGCGGAACGGGCATGCCCATAATCTTGCAGCCGGGCTCGCCCAAGGCGCGGTAGGCGGCTTGGTTGGCGGGCGAACCGGAATACGGCTGCACGTTGGCGTGCTCGGCGCCAAAGAGGGCCTTAGCCCGCTGGATGGCCAGATTCTCGATCTGGTCGACGATTTCGTTGCCCTCGTAGTACCGCCCGCCGGGGTACCCTTCGGCGTACTTGTTGGTGAGGATGGATCCGGTGGCTTCCATCACCGCCAGCGAGGCGAAGTTCTCCGAGGGGATCATCTTCAGCGTGCTGGCCTCGGCGAGGGTTTGCTGCTGGATCAGGCCGTAAACCTCCGGATCCGCCTTGCGAAGGTGGGGGTAGCGTTCGGCGCGATGGCACATAGGGGACAGTCCTACGGGCAGCGGGCAAGTACCATGCCGCGTGCGGGTCGTGCGGGCGGTTGGCGCCGAACCTGGCGCTCGGCCAGATCGCCGTGCCCAGCGCAACCGTTTGAAAAACCATAGGTTACGCTCGGCGCAGACGAGCAAAAGACGGCGCGGCGCGGCAGGTGGCCGCAAAAAAGCTCGGACGTTGATCCCGCCCGCGTACCGCATTCAAGATAGCGGGCCGGCCTGGCGGCGACAACCCGCTTTCGGCGTACGGCGCGGCCCGTCCGGACGCCAAAAAGCGTATAATTGCCTATATGCAGCGAAACCCCACGCGAGCGGTGCGCGCAGGCACCGTGACCATCGGCGGCGGCCAGCCGGTGGTCATCCAAAGCATGTGCGCCACTAAAACGCAGGATATTGCGGCCACGGCGGCCCAGGCCGAGCGGCTCCGCCACGCCGGGGCCGGTCTGGTCCGCATCGCTGTGGATAGCCGCCGCGATGCCCAAGCCCTGGCCGAAATCCGCCAGCGGACCCAGGCGAACCTCTCGGTCGATCTCCAGGAGAACTACCGCTTGGCGGCCGAAGTGGCCCCGCACGTCGACAAGCTCCGCTATAACCCGGGGCACCTGTATCACCACCAACCCGAGGTGCCCTGGGAGGACAAAGTGCGGTATCTGGCCGACGTGGCGGCCCGCTATGACTGCGCCCTGCGCGTGGGGGTCAACTGCGGGTCGGTCGATCCGGCCATTCGCCAGCGATTTGCGCCCGGGGATACGATCGGCCCCATGCTCGTCAGCGCCCTGGCCCACTGCGAGCTATTGGACCGCCTGGGGTTCACGCGGTACTGCGTCTCGCTGAAGGACTCCGACCCGCGCAAGGTGATCGAGGTGAACCGGCGGTTTGCCGCCGAGCGGCCCGATGTGCCCTTGCATCTGGGCGTCACCGAAGCCGGCCTGCCGCCGGAAGCGATCACGAAGACCCGCAGGGCCCTCGTGCCGCTTTTGCGCGCGGGGATCGGCGACACCATCCGCGTATCGCTGACCGTGCCCAACGACCGCAAGGTGGAAGAGGTCGAGGCGGCGCGGCAGATACTGGCCGATGTGGCGGCGGGGACCCCGGAGCCGGCCGAGGAGCCTTGGACCGAGGGCCTCAACATCGTCAGTTGCCCCAGTTGCTCGCGGGTGGAAAACGCGGCGTTCATCGAGCTGGCCGAAGAAATCCGCCGCATGACCCGCTACGCCGCGGACGTGCCCATCACCATTGCGGTCATGGGCTGCCGGGTCAACGGCCCGGGCGAGACCGACGATGCCGATCTGGGCGTATGGTGCGGCCCCACCACGGTGAACCTGAAGCGAGGGGCAGCCCATCTGGGAACGTTCCGCTACGATGAAATCCTGCCACGGCTGCGTCAGGAACTCGACCGCCTGATCGCCGAGCGGAGCGGATGAGGGCTGCCGGAGCCCGCTGGGCCGGACTCCGGCGGCCGCGATTCCACAAAGCCGGTTTCTGGCGGCCGCCAGGCCACCAACCCACACGCAAAAGGGGAAGGATATGTCCGAATCGCCTTCCGAATCGCCGCTCTCGTTCGAGCAGGCTGCCGAGCGCCTGGAAAAAGTGGTTCACGACCTGGAAGAAGGGAGCCTGGGGCTGGACGAGTCGCTGGCCCGGTTCGAGGAAGGCATTGCCCTGTTGCGGCGGTGCCACGAGCTATTGCAACGGGCCGAGCGGCGGATCGAGATGCTCACCGGCGTCGATGCCCAGGGCAATCCGATCACCACGCCGCTGGACGACGCGGCCTTGTCGCTGGCCGAAAAAGCGGAACACCGCAGCCGGCGGCGCACGGCACCGGGGGTCCAGCCGCCGGCCGATTGAAGGGGTCCGGCCTTTCGGCACCAGCCACAGCGGCTTACATAGACGGGGCACCGAATGTGATTTAGGATAGGAAAGGTGGCCACAACGGCGGGGGTTGGTACCGTATTGGGGAGGGCCATCTCCCCTCGATAGATGAACACCACTAGAGCATCCATTGTGCGGTGAGGCGGGTGGTGGCAGTTTTGCCGGAGCGGCTTGACCAGTTGCGCACCACGATCGAGGCCGGGCTCCAGTGCTATCTGAGCGCGCTGGATGGCTGCCCCGAGCGCCTGGCGCAGGCCATGCGCTACAGCGTGTTGGCGCCGGGCAAGCGGCTCCGCCCGGTCTTGGTGCTGCTGGCTGCCGAGGCCTGCGGTGGCACGATCGAGGCGGCGCTGCCAGCCGCCTGCGCGGTGGAGATGGTCCACGCCTATTCCCTGGTGCACGACGACTTGCCCGCTATGGATGACGACGACCTGCGGCGGGGCCAGCCGACGTGTCACAAGCGGTTCGACGAGGCGACGGCCATCCTGGCCGGCGACGCGCTATTGGCGCTTGCGCTGGAGGTGCTAGCCAAGGAAGTCCGGCCGGCTGAGACTGCCGCCCGCTGCTGTGCCGCTCTGGCCGAGGCCGCCGGCCCGCGGTATCTGGTAGGTGGGCAAGCCGACGACCTTTCGGGAGCGGCCGAGGGGGCGGGCCTGGCCCGGCTGGAGTCCATCCACCGCCGCAAGACCGGGGCACTCATCGTGGCCTCGCTTCGGCTGGGGGCGATGGTCGCAGGGGCAGCCGGCGACTGTCTGGCCGCCCTGGAGCGTTACGGCCACGCATTGGGCCTGGCCTTCCAGATCACCGACGACCTGTTGGACGTGCAAGGCGACCCGGACGCTGTGGGCAAACGGGTGGGAAAAGATTCCGAACAAGGCAAACTGACATTCCCTGGGCTCTTGGGGGTGGAGGAGAGCCGTCGCTGGGCCCAGCGCCTGGCCGACGAGGCCTGCGCCGCGGTGGAACCCTTGGGTGCCCGCGCCGAGCCCCTGCGCCTGCTTGCCCGATATGTCGTGGAGAGGAACCGCTAGTGGATAAGCTGCTTTCGACGATCCGATCGCCAGCGGACCTGAAGCGGCTCGGGCCGCGAGAGCTGGACCAGCTTGCGGCCGAGATCCGCGAGGCCTTGTGCCGGCTGTGCGGCACGCGCACCGCCCATTTCGCCTCGAACCTGGGCGTGGTCGAACTGACGCTGGCGTTGCACACGACCTTCGATTTCTCTCGCGACCGGCTCATTTGGGACACCGGCCACCAGGTCTATCCGCACAAGATGGTCACCGGGCGGTACGAGGCCTTCCCCACCATCCGCACGCGCGGGGGGCTGATGGGCTATCCCAACCCGGCCGAAAGCCCCTACGACCTGTTTCTCACCGGCCACGCCGGCGCAAGCCTCTCGACCGCCTTGGGATTGAAATGCGGCGATGACCTGTTGCGCCCCGAGGAAGGCCGGCACGTGGTGGCCGTCATCGGCGACGGCGCTTTTTCGTCCGGCATGGTGTTCGAGGCGATGAACAACACCGCCGGCCTGAAAAAGAAGCTCATCGTCGTGCTCAACGACAACAAAATGTCGATCTGCCCGCGCGTGGGGGGCCTGGCCGAGTACCTCGATCGCCTCCGCATGGCCCCCTTCTACACGGGGCTGAAATTGGAGGTGCAGAAGTTCCTCACCAGCGTCCCCCTGATCGGCGATTCGGTAGAGCGCTTTTTGTCGCAAGTCAAGGACGCCATCAAGGCGGGCATGCTGGGGGGCATGCTCTTCGAGGAGTTGGGCTTCCATTACGTCGGCCCGGTCGATGGGCATAACGTCCGCCAGTTGCAGAAATATCTGGAACTGGCCAAGGGATACAGCGGGCCGGTGCTGCTGCACGTGGTTACCGAAAAAGGGCACGGCTTCGAGCCGGCGGCCGAGGACCCCGTAACCTTCCACACCCCAGCGCCGTTCGTGCGGCAGAATGGGCAGCTTGTGGTGCGGGCGGGCAAGTCGGCGCCCTCCTATACCCAGGTGGCCCGCGACGCCATCTTCGCCCAGATGGAGCGGAATCCCAAGGTGGTGGTCATCACCGCCGCCATGTGCCAGGGGAACATGCTGGAACCGGTCCGCGACGCTTTTCCCGACCGGTTCTTCGACGTCGGCATTTGCGAGTCGCACGCGGTGGCCTTTGCCGCGGGACTGGCCAAGGTGGGCCTCCGCCCCATTGTCGATATCTACAGCACGTT
>JBBIQF010000260.1:0-8672 GCA_037442445.1 Planctomycetaceae bacterium | reverse complement strand
GTCGCGGGGCACGTTCATCATCAAGCCCACCTTGCCTTCGGCCGCCATGGCCCCCCGCAGCATCAACGCCAGATCGTCGATTTTCTGCCGTTTCCACGCATCGGCATACGAGGCGTGATTGGCGATCAGTCGCGTGGTGCTCGTGAGGACCTCGGCCACGATGCGGAGGTGATTGGCCCGCAGGCTGGTGCCGGTCTCGGTGACCTCGACGATGGCGTCGGCCAGCCGGGGCGGCTTCACCTCGGTCGCCCCCCAACTGAACTCCACCTTGGCCTGGACCCCATGTTTTTCCAGGAAGCGAGTCGTCAGCCCCACGGCCTCGGTGGCGATCCGCTTGCCCTGGAGGTCCTGGACCGTCTTGATCGGGGAGTCCTCCGGCACGCACAGCACCCAGCGCACCGGGCGGCGGCTGACTTTGGAAAAGACCAGTTCGGCCACCTCGTGCACGTCGGCCCCGGTCTCGACGATCCAATCGTAGCCGGTCAGCCCGGCATCCAGCACGCCGTCGCCCACGTACCGGGGCATCTCCTGGGCCCGGATCAGCAGGCATTCGATCTCGTCGTCGTCGATGGTGGGATAGTAGCTCCGCGCGGTGAAGTTCAACTTGTAGCCGGCACGCCGAAACAGGTCGGCCGTGGCCTCTTGAAGACTTCCGGCAGGGATGCCCAACCGCAGGATCTGGGACATGGCTGGCAAATCACCTCTCTTTCAAGAACCGCAACCCACAGGCGGGGATGGCAAGCGCCCGGGTGGGCCTCTGGGGGCCCGCGGGCCGGCCGACCGGCTTTGCGCGGTCCCGCTAGCCGCGCCGGCCGTATACTTGTTCGGGGTCGAATACCCGTTGTCCGACCACCTGGAGCCCCTCGGGCGTCACCTGGCGGTAAAAGCAAGTGCGGTATCCGGTGTGGCAGGCGGCCCCGCCCACCTGGTGGACCTTCAACAGCACCGCGTCGCCGTCGCAATCGACGTATACCTGGCGGACCTGCTGCACATGGCCGCTCTCCTCCCCCTTGCGCCATAACCGGTTGCGGCTTCGGCTGAAATAGACGGCCTGGCCTGTGGCCAGCGTCTGGGCGTAGGCTTCGGCGTTCATGTAGGCGATCATCAGCACCTCGCCGGTCTCGGCATCCTGGGCAATGGCCGCTACAAGACCGCCGTTTTTGGAGAAATCGGGGCCGGACTGGGGTTCGAGGCTTGCCATCGCAGACATCATCCTCCCACACGCTTAGGCGGCAGGACCGCCAGGCACAAGACAACCAAAGATAGCCCTCCGGCGGCCGTTCGGCTAGGCGCCCCCCATGCCCCCAATACGAAGGGCACCCGCCCCCGGGCGCCGCTCGGGTTGGAACGCCAGCGCAAACGATATAATACCCCTTTTCCGGTCACAGGAGACCGCGAGAATGGATTGGCAACGGCTCGGCCCCGAGGTCCGCAACTTTGTGCGCGACATCTTGGGGTACCTGAACTTCTCGTCCGGCGCCAGCGATACCGCCTTTCTGCGCAGTGTGAACGAGGTGTTTCGGGCGGTGGCCGGCGGCCGGCAGCCGGCCGATCCTCCCGCATGGAAGCTCTTCCGCAAGGTGCTGGATCAGGGCTTAAGGGAGTTGCGGAGCACGTCGGAGGCCTTCCGCCAGGCCGACCAGGCCGAGGCCGTCCTCCGCCTGGTGTTCGACGGGGTGCTGCCCGAGTACCGCCGCTTCCACGGCGACCTACTGTTCCATCAGAGCGACGAGTTCTTGTTTCAGCCTTTCTTTCTGGGGCGGGTTTTCGAGGCTGTGCTGGCCGAGGGCGGCCCCTGGAACGAAGCCGCGCGGATCGTCCCGGCGGCCTTGAGCCGCTTGAACGACTTCGTGGGCTACCGTCCCGTGGCCGTGCTCCGCACCCGGGAGAAAATGCAACCGTATGCCCACGAGTTCGTCCGCCCCATTCCGCTATACATCCGGGGGGCGGGCGTGGCCACGGGGCCCTATGAGGAGGTGGTTCGCCGGGCACTGGATATCCTGGCCTCAACTCCCGAGGAACTCCTGGAGCGTGCCTGGTTCCGGCTGGAGCGGCTGGAGGAGTTGGCCCTGGATCCCCGGGCGTACGATTTCGAGCATCCGGTCAATCGCCGGCCGAACTACCACTTCGGTTGCTGGGACCCCCACCGCATCGACCAGCGCGGCTATTATTGCCGATACATCCTCCAGCAGGTGACGTTGGACGCCTTGGGCCAGCGGGTGCAAGAGGAGGGCGACCTGCCCCGCGAGGAATTGCTGTTCGAGGCGGCGGCGGTGCTGGCCGGCACCATGCTGATGGGCGGGGGGGTCACCGGGTGCAGCCCGCATACTCACGATTCGTCCGTAACGCTGGCCACGCTCTTGCCCCATATCGCCGCATACCGCGATGCGTTCTACGAAGACCTCTTGAAGCGCGTAGGGGGGGCGCATGGGCGGCGGTTACGCGAGGAGGCCAAGGCCCTGCGCCAGCCCTTCGGCGGTGCCCGCCAGCACCTGAACCAGACCCTGGCCCGCTGCCGGGCGCTCCAGATCCAGCGCGTGGGTCTGGCACGGCTGTTCGCCCGCATGGGCTACGGCGAGGCAGCCCGGCAGCAGGCCAAACGCGTGGCCGTGACCTCGGCCCGGATGCGGTGCGAGATCGACTGCCGGATGACCGCCGCGCACCAGGCCATCGACGCCGGCCGGCTCGAACAGGCCGCTGCCCTGGTGCCCGAGATCGAGGACCTCCTCCACCGGGCCATCGAGTGCGGGGCCATGGTGGATCCCTGGAACATCCTGGGGTTTGGCGGCCAGTTCAGCAAGTTCCCGGCAGTCGAAGACAGCATCCATGACCCCCGCGTGGACGAACTGGTGGGGCTGATGCACGAGCTGTTCGCCCTGTATGGCCGGCTGGAAGAGGCGGCGGCCGCGTCGGGCGAGGACGCCCTGGTCGAGCGGCTTTCCGGCAACCTGCGGCGCCTGGCCGAGTGGTGGGATCAGTTCGCCACCACCGAAATCCGCGGCCTGGATAGCATCTCGGGCCAGCAGGCGTGGGAATCGGCCCGGCAGGTGGCCACTGCACTGGGCGCCTGGCACCGGGCGGGTACCGAGTCGGGCAAGATCGCCTTCTGGCGCCAGCACGCCGAGCACTTCCGCTCGCCCAAGGCGTACAGCCTCGTGGTCGAGGCGCTTTTGAAGCAGCGGGACCGCCTGGCCGCCATGGCCCTGTTGATGCACTGGCTGAGCCAGGCCGAGGACGTGCCGCTGGCCCAGGGCCCGTATTCTTTCCACGAGCTGGCCGAACGCTGGATGGCCGACCTCTGGGCCGAGGATGTCCCCGGCCGAGCCGGCCAGCCTGCGGCCCTGGCCGAACGCTGCGCCCTGGCCCGCAAGTTCCTCGATTATCTGGAAGCCAACGCCGAAGCCTACTGGGACGTCCCCCGCTGGGAACTGCCCGGCAGCGGCCTGGAGGGCGGCGTGCCTGCCGCGGCCAGCGCCGAGGATGAGGCGGGCGAGGAAAACGGCGATAATCTCTTCCGCGCCGCCTACGAAGACGTCATCTACCGCGACACGGCCGACGACGGCTTCGAAGGCGAAATGCTCGAAGGCCAGATCGAGGGCACCGATTCCGAAATGGTCGCCGCCACCGAGCGCATCTCTCGCCGCCTGTCGTTCTTGCTGACCGTGATCCGCCTGTGGAATACCGTGGCCTGGGCCACCCGATCCCAGCCAGACGCCGCGCGCGAAGAATCGCTGGCCGGCTGGTTGAAGCACATCGCCCGGTGGCGCGGCCAATTCGCCGAGTTGCTCCGCGCGGTCCACGCCTATCGCATCCCGCCCTCGCGGGGATCCTTCGAATCGCTGGTCGAATATGACCGCCGGCGCTTGATCAAGGACCTGCTCTTGGAGCGGATCATCGCGACCGCGGTCGAGACGACCACCACCGGGCTGATGCTCGAAGTCCTCCGCGACAAGCCCGAGGGCAAAGGGGCCGGCGAATCCTGGGAAGCCCCGGTCCGCGACGCCCTTCGGGCAGTGGTCCGCGGCGATACGGCCGGCCTCCGCAAGCTCTGGCCCAGTTTGGAAAGCACCTTGCTCGGCCAGCCGCTACTCTATCAGCCCGTGGCGCGCGGGGGAGACCCCCAGCACATCGTCCGCTGCCGCATCATGCAGCAGGTCCTGCGGCGCTTGCTGGTCGGCCTGCCCCGGTTGGGCCTGCTGGCCGAAACCACCCAACTGCTGGCCATCATCCAGCAGATGGAACGGAAACACCCGGTGGGCCCGGGCGCGGTCACGGAGTTCGACGACCTGTTCGATATCGCCTGCCGGGGCATCTTCCGCTGCTTGGTGGAATCCTCGGCCGATTGGCCCGCCCAGACCGCCCAGCGCGGCCCCAAATCCGAACTCCGCGACAAGATGCTGTTGGAGGCCCTGGAACAAGCCGCCGAAGGGCTGGTCAACCGCTGGGTGGCCCACAGCCGGCACGTCCGGCTTTCCGTCCTGGAATTGGTCCACGACCGCGAAGAATGGTCGGCCCTCAAACAGTTCATCCGCCGCTATGGCGAGGACCTGTTTACCCAGAAATTCATGATGATGAGCAACCTCCGGGGCATCCTCCACCAGGGGGTGGACCGCTGGCTCCGGGCTTGCGAAGAGGAACCCGAGGAACACCACTTCCGGTTGCTCAAAGACCTCGATCGCCGCATCCCCCGCGCCGAGGCCGTCCGGCACCTGGAACTCATCCTCGAAGCCGTGCTGGAGAACTACGGCGAGTACCTCGACTACAACAGCACGACCACCCAGTCGGATCGCGGCGAGATGCTGTACACCCTCTTAGACTTCCTCCGCCTGGAGGCGAGCTACAACCGGGTGGCGTGGAACCTCCGGCCGGTGGTGCTGGCCCATGAGGTCCTGGTCCGCATGGGCCGACACCGCGCCGCCCAGGCGTGGCGCGCGCTCTTTTCCCAGCGATGCGAGCCGATCGCGTCGGAACACCAATGGCGGCTGGAGGACCTGATCGACAAGTACGCCATGCGCTTGCCGAGCGTGGCGCAGCGCATCGGCGAGCGCTTCGTACGCCCGCTGGTGGTGGACCGCCTGCGGGCCCTGGTCCGCGATGCGGTGGCCCCCGAACCCCGCGCCAAGCACCGGCGGGCCTTTGAACAACTCCTCCGCGGCATCGAAACCTTGGCCAGCGAGCCCAGCGGCGGGGGCTTCGAACCGCCCGATTGGCTCACCGCCCTCGAAGAGGAACTGGACGCCGCCCGGGGGGCCAATCGGCGCGAGTCGGCCGCGGATCTGGAACGCCTCCCGCAGGTCCGTCTGAGCCCCGCCCAGGCCCAGCGCCAACTGGCGGCGCTGTTGGGCTCCTGAGGGCCTCGCCGCGGTATTCGCCGAATCTTCCTCATCTCGTACCATCGGTTGCGGCGCTGAGGCGCGGGTTCCAGAAACCGGCCGGCCCATCCCTCGGGTGCCCGGCACCCGGCGGACGCGACGGAGCGCGTCCCTCCAGGTACGCGCATGGAGGGCCACGCTCCGTTGGAGGGCCACGCTCCGTCGTGGCCGAGCACGGGATTGTAAGAAGGCCGGACCCCAGGAAGCGCGGCGGGAACCGGCAGACGCGACGCAGCGCGTCCCTCCAACCGAGCGGCCCATGGCGCGGGTGCCCGGCACGCCAACCCGCCGTGCTTTGTCCCTAACCCACGCGGCGATCCTCCGCCGCAAGCGTAACTGGCCGGCTTTGACTTTCGCGTGCGGCACCGTCATCCTGGTGTGTGATCCGCCGATCGGTTGCGGATGGGTTGTTCCAATATCTTGCCCAAGGGAGGAGCCCCCTGTGCGTCCCTGGAAACTTGTGGAAACCAACTACGGGGCGGTCAAGCACACCCATTACGAAGTCGCCGTGCTGCCGCTGGGTGCGGTCGAGCCGCACAACCTCCATCTGCCTTACGGAATGGACCTGTTCGAAGGCGACCTGGTGGGCGAGGCCATCTGCGAGGCCGCCTGGAACCGCGGGGCCAAAGTGGTCCTGCTGCCCACCATCCCCTATGGCACGCAGACCAACCAGCGGGCGTTCCCCTTCGCGATGAACCTGAACCCCTCGACCCTGTCGGCTGTCATCGCCGATCTTGTCGAATCGCTGGTCCACCAAGGCATCTTGAAGATCGTGCTCCTCAATAGCCATGGCGGCAACGACCTCAAGAGCACCCTGCGGGAGCTGTACGGCCGAAGCCCCGCCCGGCTGTTCTTGTGCAACTGGTACCAGATCTTTGCCGACGTGTATCACGAGATCTTCGAGTGTGCCGACGACCACGCCGGCGAGATGGAGACTTCGCTGGCTCTGGCCTTCTGGCCGCATTTGGTCGCCCGCAACCCCGATGGCAGCCTGGCCGCCGACGAAGGGCGCAAGGCCCCAAGCCGCTTCGAGGCGGTCAATCGGGGCTGGGTATCCATCACCCGGCCGTGGCACCTCTTGACCACAAACTCCGGTGCGGGCGATCCCCGCGCAGCCACTGCCGAGAAAGGCCGCCGCCTGTTGGACCTGCTGGTCCAGCGCCTGGCAACCTTTTTGGTGGAACTCTCGGCTGCTCCGCTGGACGAGCGATTCCCCTTCCTCCCTTGAGCAAATGCAAAGCGCGCTTTACCCTGGGAACCGCCCATAGCGGCCCCCCGGGGCCTGCCCCTGGGCCAGGCGCGATACGCTGCCGGGCGCCAGCCGGCCATGCCCCACCCGCGGCAGCGGGCACGTACCGCCCCGGGTGTTTCCCCCAGCGCCCCACGGGCGCGCTGCGTGCGGATTGCCAGGAGACCAACGATGCGCGCAACTCTGAGGACTTGCACCCTTCCAGGTATCGCCCTTTGGTGCGGACTGGCGGCGGCCTGCCTGGCCAGCGATACCCCGGGCCGACCCATGGCGGCTCGGGTGCCCACTTTCCCCTGGGTGCGACAGGCTCCCCCCTTGCCGCCGCCCCAAGGTCCCGTGATCCGCGTAAGTACCGTGGACGAATTGTTTGCCGCGGCCGAGAAGGTCCCGCCCGGCGGAACCATCCTGCTGGCCGATGGCCACTACATATTGCCGCGGTATTTCGAGCTGCACGCCGACGGGGTAACGCTTCGCAGCGCCTCGGGCCGGCGCGACCGGGTGGTACTCGACGGCGCCCAAAGCAGGCACATCGAGCTGGTGGGCATCCGCAAAGCCAAAGACGTAACCATTGCGGACCTGACCATCCAGAACATCCGGGCCAACGGCTTCAAGATCAATGCCGACCTGGGCGCCAACCGGGTGCGAATCTACAACTGCGTCATTCACAACATCTGGCAGCGGGGAATCAAGGGGCCGGCCGTGCCGCTTGACCGCGAGGACCTCCGGCCCACCGACTGCCGCGTCGAGTACTGCCTGTTTTACAACGACCGGCCCAAGCAGTTCGCCGACGATCCCAGCGACCGGCCCGATACCTTCGACGGCAATTACATAGGCGGCATCGACGTGATGTTCGCCCGCCGCTGGGTGATTGCCGACAACGTGTTCGTTGGCATCCAGGGGCGCACGCGCCAGGGCCGCGGCGCCGTCTTCCTCTGGCACGATGCCCAGGAATGCATCGTCCAGCGGAACGTGATCGTCGATTGCGACTCCGGCATCTGCCTGGGCAACTCCTACCGCCCGGCACACATTGCCATCCACGCCACCGGCTGCATCGTGCGAAACAACTTCGTGGTGCGATGCCCGGAAAACGGGATACTCGCCGATTACACCCGCGATTGCCGCATCGTGCACAACAGCATCCACGACCCGCATAGCCGGCTCCGCCGGCTCATCCGCCTGGTCCACGATAACGAAGGCCTGGTGGTGGCCAACAACCTGTTGAGCGGGCCGGAGATGCGGATCGAGACCACATCGAAGGTCCAGTTCCGCGGCAACGTCACCCGGCCCCTGGCCGAGGCGTTTGTGGACCCCGCGGGGGGCAACCTCCACCTGGCGCGATTCGTCGCGGGGGTCTGCGATGCCGCGGAACCCCTTGCCGAGGTCTCCGAAGATTTCGACCGGGAGCCACGCGGCCCGCGCCCCGACGTCGGCGCCGACGAACTGCCCCCCTCGCCCCCGCTACAGTAGCGACTCACCTCCAATGTGAATGCGTGGGGTTACCGAGCATCGGCCGAATAGAAACTCTTTTGCGGGTACAAGCTGGACCTGGCCTGAAGGCCGGGCCTGAGGGGCTGCCTGTTGGCGGAAAGGCTCCCCAACGGGCCTATCTGAGAACCGGTGTAGGTGCGGGCGGCGTTAGCGTAACCCTAGGTGCCCCTTGCGCTTATGCCGGCCGACGGCCACCCGGGCGGCGGGTAGATCGCACCCAGGGTATGCTACACTTGCAAGGAACCGGACTTCCAGGGAACCTCATTCACCTGATCCGCCATGACGCGATACTTGGCTTGTGTGGTCGGCGCGCGCCCGAACTTCATGAAAATGGCCCCGTTATTGCGGGCCTTGGAGGCGTATCCCGAAATCCGGGCGGTGCTTGTCCACACAGGCCAGCACTACGACGAGAACCTCTCGGACGTGTTCTTCGAGGACTTGGGGATGCGGCGGCCCGACGTGCACCTGGAGGTGGGTTCGGGCACGCACGCCCAGCAGACCGCCCGGGTGATGGAACGCCTGGAGGCGGTGCTCATGGAGGGGCCGCCCGGAGGCGGCCGCTA
>JBBIQF010000259.1:0-8735 GCA_037442445.1 Planctomycetaceae bacterium | reverse complement strand
GGTGCGGCCCCATGCTGCCATAAGTGCTTAACCGCCAGGAAGATACGGGAATCACCGGGCAAAAGCGCGTGCCGAGTCTTAAACTAAGGTGGGGCTAGACCTCCCCCTGCCGACGCCGTTCGCACAGCTTCTCGTTTCGCCCGGCTCGAAAGGCTTGGCCATGCCGCAGTGGATTGCCCCACTGGCCGCTCCGACGCTGGTGCCCCATATTGGTGCAAATACCGCTTCGCACGACTTGGCATGACCAGGAGGATCGAAACCATGACAGCGCACCGATGTTCACGCCGGCGATGGTTGACCGGGGCGGCTGCTGGGCTGGCGGCTTGGTGGGGCCATCGCTTCCTTTGCCTCGATGGCGCAGCCCAAGTGCACGCTGGTGAAGTGCCGTGGCTGGACGAGGTCCAGCGCCCGCCCGCGGAATTGCCCGCAGATGCCCCGCGGCTGGCGCCCTTGTTGGTGGATTCGCAAAACCGGCCCATCGCCGATCTTGCGGGCTGGAAACGTTATCGCGAGGTCCTCCGCCGCGCATGGCAGGAAGTGCTGGGGCCGCTGGAAGTCCAGCGCCCGGCGCCGCCCAAGTTGGAAGTGCTCGAGGAGGACCGCCCCGACGGAGTCATCCGGCAGCGGGTACGCTACGACGCCGAACCCGGCGAGACCACCGAGGCGTATCTGCTGCTTCCCGCGGCCAGCTCGGCCCAGGGCAAGCGCCCAGGCGCGGTGGTCTTCCATCCCACGGTTACGGCCTCGATCCGCGAGCCGGCTGGCCTTGAAGGCCGGCCGAACATGGCTCTTGGATTGAACCTGGCCCGCCGCGGCTGGGTCGCGCTGTGCCCCCGCAACTTCCTCTGGGCCGAGAATCGCAAGATGGATATCGCCAGCCAACTTGCGCGATTCCGGAAGCGGCATCCCCAGGCCACCGGCATGGCCAAGATGCTTTTCGACGCTATCACCGCGGTCGATATCCTGGCGGGGCTGCCCGGCGTAGATGCCCAGCGTCTTGGCGCGGTGGGGCACTCGTTGGGCGCCAAGGAAGTGCTGTATCTGGCCGCCTTCGACGAGCGGATTCGTGTGGCGGTTAGCAGCGAAGGGGGGATCGGAACGCGGTTCTCGAACTGGCACGACCCCTGGTACTTAGGGCCGCAGATCCAAAAGCCCGATTTCAAACGCGAGCACCACGAGCTACTGGCTTTGGTCGCGCCGCGGGCCTTCCTGCTGTTGGGGGGCGACTCGGCCGACGGCCAGCGGAGCTGGCCCTTTATCCAGGCGGTGCTGCCGGTATATCACCTGTATGGAGGGCCCGCACGGGTGGGGCTATTTAACCATCGCAAGGGGCATAGCCTGCCCCCCGAGGCAGAAGAACGGCTGTATGCTTGGTTCGACACCTATGGGTGATCCTTCACGCCTGCAGGTGGCTAAAACACGTGGCCAAAAGAAGGGGCCCGTAGGTCGGGCACCCCGTGGCTGACAACGCCCGCAATCTCACGCTCGCGCAAGGTCCGGCAGTTGACTCGCCGCCCAACAACATCGGGGACCTGGCCCCCCTGATAAGCTGTGCATCGCTTTGCTGAAGCGAGCGCAGGGTACAGTCGGCCCACACATCGGTGGGGACAAGTGGTCTTGTCCGGTGGGGGCCGGGCGTCGTAGAATCTCCGGAGCATCACACCGGAGTGGAGAAGCGACGGAGCCGGAAGACGGGGGCGACCGAACCGCAATCCCGCGGCCCGCGCCACGGAGGGGTTGCGTTTTGCCCGCCGGTTTTGGGAGTTGCAGGTTTAGAAAACCGCTGGCCCCAGTTTGCACCTGGTGGGCTTGACGCCAAGCGATCGAGCCGTCGCGCGCCTGGCGGCACACCCTTCTAATCGAGGCACGGTCAGGGTGGGATGTGGGTCGCCCGTTTCGGGCGCTGTGCCCGGAGCCGGGGCCACGTGGTTGGCCCGAGCATCCGTTTCGCTTGATGGGGGTAGGTCGGCGTGGATTCGTTTGATTTGGCAGCAGATCTCCGGCGAGCGCTGGCAGCGGCGCAGCGCGAGGTGCAGCGATTGCAGGCGGCACTGGCCCAGGCCAACGCAGGTCACGCCAACGCAGCCCAGGCTGGCCCATCGGACGCGGGGGCCCCGCAGAGCGGTTTACCGGCACCGGCTGCCGACGGGCTTAAGCGTCCCGGCAGCCCAGCGGCCGAAGGTTCGCACCAGGGCTTCCCGGTCCCATTGTGGGCCGTGGACCCTCTCGAGGCGGTTCCGCTTGCCGTGTGGGTCCTCAGCTTTTCGGGCGTCCGGCCGCGGGTCGAGCAGCTCGGCCGGCTGGGCGTTACGGCCTTCGACGAATACTTCCGGAGCCACCCGGAGGAGACGCGGGCCCTTGCGGCCCGGGTCAAACTGTTGCGCTACAATCGGCAGGCGGTGGAGCTGTTGCAGGGGGGCGCCCAAGGGGAATTGGTCCGCCACTTGCCGGCGTATCTCCGGGACGAGTCGTGGCCGGCCATGGGGGCGATTCTGGCGGGCCTGGCCAGGGGGGCGGCCACGGTGGAAGTGGAGCTGCCGTTGTGGACACTCTCCGGCCAGAAGCGTTATGTGCTTTGGCGCCATTGGGCCGGGGCGGGCCCCACGCCGATGTGGGACCGGGTGATCGTAGGCCTTGTTGACATCACGGTGCGCAAAGAGGCCGAGCTGGCGCTGCGGCAAAGCGAAGAGCGGTTTCGCCGGCTGGTCGAAAGTGCCCACCATGTAACGTATTGCTATATGTTCCAGCCGGAACCGCGCCTGGATTACATCAGCCCCTCGGCCACCGGCATGACGGGCTACACCCCCGAGGAGCATTACCGGAACGCCGGCCTGGCATGGGCAGCCCTGGTCCATCCCGAAGACCGCAAGACGCTGGAGCAGTCGCTGCTTTTAGGCGAGAACTTCTATCGGCCCATCGAACTGCGGTGGCGGCATCGCAGCGGCCGCACCATCTGGACCGAGCAGGTCCACGTCCCGGTGTACGACGAGACGGGCGAGTTGGTCGGCCTGGAAGGGGTCGCCTTGGACGTTACCGAGCGCAAAGAGGCCGAAGCGGCCCTGCGGGCCAGCGAAGAGCGCTATCGCAGCCTCTTGCAAACGTTGCAGGAAGGCATCTGGGTGGTCGATGCCCAGGGCCGGACCACTTTCGTCAATCCGCGCATGGCCGAGATGCTGGGCTACAGTGCCGACGAAATGCAGGGCCGGCCGGTGCGGGATTTCCTGGAGCCGGGGAGCGATTCCGGGCTCAACCCGCTGGAGGCCCGCCAGCGCGGCAACACGGCGTTCGAGCTGGAGCTGGTGCGCAAAGACGGCTCGCAGGTATCTACCCTGGTGCGAACATCTCCCTTGTACGACAGCCACGGGAATTATACGGGCACGCTGGCCGGCCTGTCCGACATCACCCAGCGCAAACAGGCCGAAGAAGCCCTGCGGCGCAGCGAAGAGCGCTACCGCGGACTGGTCAGCGCCCTGCCGGTGGTGGTCTATAGCGCCCTGGCCGATGCCGCGTGTACGCTGCGGTTCCTTTCGCCTCAGTGGGAGGAGCTCACGGGGTTTTCGTGCCAACAGTGTCTGGCCGACCCGGAGTTCCGGCTGGGGCTGGTTTATCCTCAGGATCGCCAAGGCGTGCTGGACCGCGTGGAGCTGTTGCGCCAGCGCAAGATCGCGGTGGAGGTGGAATACCGCCTCCGCACCCGGGAGGGGACGTACAAATGGGTGCGGGACCGGGCGGTGCCGGCGTTCGATTTCGACGGCCAGTTGACAGGCTACGATGGGTTCCTGGAAGACATCACGCAGCGGCGGCGGCAGGAAGAGCAGCTCCAGCACATGCAGGTCCAGTTGGCGCACGCTTCGCGCCTGGCCACGCTGGGCGAAATGGTGGCGGGCCTCGCCCACGAGGTCAGCCAGCCGCTGTTCTCGATCCTCAATTACGCCACGGCAAGCGGCAACCTGTTGTCGCAGGGGCGGGCCGATGTCGAAGTGCTCAAGCAGTGGAATAGCGAGATCGCCAGCGAGGCCGCTCGCGCTGGCGAAATCCTGCGGAGGTTGCGGACCTTTGGGCGGCGGGCCGAGCCCGAACGTTTGGTGGGCGACCTGCATGAGGTGATCGAAGAGTCGATCGCCCTGGTGGCCCCCGAGGCCCGCGCACGCGGCATCCTGCTCGAGAAGCGATTGGCCGACGGTCCCCTGCAAGCTCGGTTCGACCGCGTGGAAATCCAGCAAGTGCTGGTCAACCTGTTGCGCAATGCCTTCGAGGCCCTGGAGGCGACGGCCTCGGGGCGGCGGGTGGTGATCCAGTCCAGCGCCGAAGGCCCCTGGGCCCGGGTTGCGGTGGCCGACAATGGTCCCGGCGTGCCCCCAAGCCTGGCGACCCAAATCTTCGAGCCGTTCATGACCACCAAGCCCCAAGGGATGGGCATGGGCCTGGCCATCAGCCGAACCCTGATCGAAGCCAACGGCGGGACGCTCGGTTACACCCCGGCCGAAGGGGGCGGGGCCAAGTTCCAGTTCTGTCTCCCTATGGCCTCCGCCGGGTAATATGAAGGGGCTTCGGCCGGGCCCGATTCGGGAGCGCGCCTCGGGGCCGCTTTCCCCAGGCATCTCCGTGCGGCTGCGCTATCGGCACGGGTGCGGCTCGGTGCGATTGCCTTTCTTCCCAAGCGGTGGCTGCTACGTCACGCGAAAGAACGCTTCTTGTTCATCCTGGAGTCCCAAAGCATGGCATTCTCTTGCATCCTGGCCCTGTGTGCGCTGGTGTCTCAGGCCCACGCGGCCCCTTCGCACCCCTTTTCGGTGCACGACCTGGTGGCCATCCAACGGATCACGGAGTTTTGCGTATCGCCGGATGGCGCGAGGGTGGCCTTCACGCTGCGGACGACCGACCTGGAGGCGAACAAAGGCACGACCGATCTGTGGCTGGTGCGAAGCGATGGTACGGGGCTTCGGCGGCTGACCACGCATCCGGGCGCAGATCGCGCACCCTGCTGGTCGCCCGATAGCCGCAGCGTGTTGTTTCTCTCGGACCGCGGCGGCTCGTCGCAGGTGTGGCGGATTGCGGCCGACGGAGGCGAAGCCCAGCCGGTAACGCACCTCGCCTTGGACGTGGCGTGTTTTCGCCTGTCGCCCGATGGCCGCTGGCTGGCCCTGGCCGTCGAGCTCTACCCCGGTGCCAGCGTGGCGGAAACGCGGCGGCGGCTGGACGAGGCCTCCAAACGCAAGAGTACCGGCCGGCTGTACGACCGGGCCCTGATGCGCCACTGGGATACCTGGCGCGATGGGCGGCGAAGCCATCTGGTGGTGCTACCCGCCACAGGCCAAGGCGAACCCATCGACGTGATGGGCTCGATGGACGCCGATTGCCCCTCGAAGCCCTTTCGCGGCCCCGAGGAATTCACCTTCACCCCCGATAGTGCCGAGTTGGTCTTCAGCGCGCGCGATGCGGGGCCGGCCGAGGCCTGGTCCACCGACTTCGACCTCTATCGTGTGCCCCGCGACGGCTCGCGGCGGCCGACCTCCCTGACCGAGAGCAATCCCGCCTGGGACACGCGCCCCTGCTTTTCGCCCGATGGGAAGTACCTGGCCTATCTGGCGATGCAGCGCCCGGGCTACGAATCGGACCGCTTTCGGATCGTACTTTGGCGCTGGCCCGACGGCCCGGCGCAGATCCTGACCGAAGGCTGGGACCGCTCGCCCGAGGAGATCGCCTGGTCGAGCGACGGGCGAATCTTGTGGGCCACGGCGGCTAACCTCGGCCAGCACTCGCTGTTTGCCGTGGACCCCGCCACCGGCCAGCTCCGCACCGTGGTCCACTCCGGCGACCTGCGCATGCCGGCGGCCTGCCGGGAAGGGGCAGTCGTGAGCCTCTGCCATCTCCGCTGGCCCGCCGAGCTGTTCTGGGTCTCGCCCGACGGCGAGACGCTACGCCCCCTGACGGCCATCAACCGCCAGCGCCTGGCCGGCGTACGCATGGGCGATTTCGAGCAGTTCACCTTTGCCGGCCACAACGGCGACACGGTGTATGCCATGGTCGTCAAGCCGGTGGACTGCGACCCGCGCAAGAAGTATCCGGTGGCCTTCTTGATCCACGGCGGACCGCAAGGCTCTTTCGGCAATACGTTCCACTATCGGTGGAATCCGCAGGTGTACGCCGGGGCGGGGTACGCCGCCGTGATGGTGGACTTCCACGGTTCGGTGGGCTATGGCCAGGCGTTCACCGATTCCATCCGCGGCGATTGGGGCGGCAAGCCGCTCGAAGACCTGCAAAAAGGGCTCGAGGCCGCCCTGCACCGCTACCCTTGGCTTGACGGCCAGCGCGTCGCCGCCCTGGGGGCGTCCTATGGGGGGTATATGGTCAATTGGATCGCAGGCGCCTGGCCCGACCGCTTCCGCTGCCTGGTCAACCATGATGGCAACCTCGACCTCCGCATGGCCTACTTCGACACCGACGAACTCTGGTTCCCCGAATGGGACCACCAAGGAACCCCCTGGAGCAACCCCCAGGGGTACGAAGAGCATAACCCGGTCCGCCTGGTGCACCGCTGGAAGACCCCCATGCTGGTCATTCACGGCGGGCGGGATTACCGCATTCCGGAAAGCCAGGCCATCGGCACATTCAATGCCTTGCAGCGCCGGGGCATCCCCAGCAAGTTCCTGTACTTCCCTGACGAAAACCACTGGGTCCTATCGCCGCAAAACTCGATCCTTTGGCACCAGACCGTGCTGGACTGGCTGGATCAATGGCTGCGGAAGTAGCAGGGAGCGTGGAGCGGAAACGAGCCGGGGGCTTACACGGCCGGAAAATGCGAATGACGAATGTCGAAAGTCAAATGTCGAATGACCAATGACCAATTCCCAATGACCAACTATGACGGGCGAACCTAATTCGGTACCCTGTGCACCGCCGGGGGGAAGCCGGCGGCTCGTTGTTGGCCGCTGGCGGCTCGTTCTTGAATCCTCCTAGCTCCGGGCTTCCGGCTGGCCGCTCCCTTGCGGTCGCAGCTCGGTTTGCCGGGACAGGGTTAGTCCTTGGTGCTTGGTCATTGGTGCTTGGTCATTGTTCATTCGAAAATTGACTTTCGTCATTCGTCATTGGCCCGTTCCCGCCAGCTCGTTTTCGCTCCGTGCTCCGTGCTCCGTGCTCACTGCTCCCCGCTCCGTGCTCCCTACAGCGACCAGCCGTTGTGCATGGGGCGGACCAGGCGCCGATTGGCCTCGTCGTTGCCGACGAACTTGTGCTGGCCCCAGTCCCAGCGCAGGGTTTGGTTCAGGCGGGCGGCGATGTCGGCCAGCAGTCCCAGGGTCGAGGCCACGTAGGCGGCATCCACGTCGGACACCGGGTCCTTGCGGCTCCGCACGCACTTGAGGAAATCGTCCTGGTGATGGTCCGAGTCGGTTAGGCGCAACTCGCCCGGTTTAAGTTTCACTTTGAGCAGCGATTCGGGTTGGGCCCAGATGCCCGCGCGGTCCACGTGCACCCATCCCTGGTCGCCGATGAACCGGCAGCCGGTCTTCTGCTGCGTGTTGTCGCTGAACACCATTTTCAGCCCATCGGCATAGGTGAAGGTGGCGAACCAGCGGTCCACGTTGTCGGTGAAACCTTCGTTGCGGTAGGTGGCCTTGCACTGGACCTCGAACGTTCCTTGGCCGAGCTGCGGGCACCCCCAGTTGGCGATATCCAGGTGATGCACGCCCCAGTTGGTGATGAACCCGGCGCAATAGTCCCAGATGAGGTACCAATCGGGCCAGGCCACGCGCCCGGGGTTGTAGGGCTTGGCGGGGGCCGGCCCGCGCCACATCTCCCAGTCGAAGCCTGGCGGCACGGGCTGGGGATCCAGCGGGCCTTTATAGCTGGGGCGATATTCCGGCCCTGGGGCGGCCACTTCGACCGTGTGGACTTTTCCCAGGTATCCGTTGCGGGCCAGCTCGCAGGCGTGCTGGAACTTGCGCTGCGATCGCTGCCACGTGCCGGTCTGGAACACCCGCTTGGCGTTGCGCACGGCATCGCGGATGCGAAGTCCCTCTTCCACCGACACGCCCAGCGGCTTTTCGCAATACAGGTCCTTGCCCGCTTTGACCGCCGCCGTGGCCACCAGCGCGTGCCAGTGGTCCTGCGGGGCGATCATCACGGCATCGATGTCCTTGCGGGCCAAGAGGTCGCGGAAGTCGCGGTACATGGTGCACCCGGAGTCGCCGTACTGGCTGTCCACCAGTGCCTTGGCCTTTTGCCGGCGATCCTCGTAGGTATCGCACACCGCCACCACGCGGCAGGCCGGCAGCCCCAGAAACACCTTCATGTTGGCCGTGCCCATCCCGCCGACACCGATGCAGCCCAGCGTGATCTTTTCGCTGGGGGGCGGGTTTTGCGGGGCGCCCAGCGCCGAGGAGGCGATGGGGTAGGGCACGCCCACAACAGCGCCCGCCGCCAGGCCTCGCAACAAGCCGCGTCGTGTCAACAAACCGTTTTTCATGGCGATTCCTCTCTGGTGGAAGGCGTTAGCGAAAGATGCACCGCGGGTGCTCCGCACCAGGCTGCCCCCATTGTAATAAGCGCCGGTGGCGTGCCCAATGGCCACGGTGCAAGAAACCGAGCCGCGACCGCAAGGGAGCGGCGTTTGCCGCCGCCGGACCGGCCAACACGCGGTTGGAACCGGGCTCATGCACCGGACCCGCCCACCGGGCCCGTACGGGCCCGGCGCGTGCACTTGGCTCGCGGGTCGGCGTCCGGGGGCCTGCGGG
>JBBIQF010000258.1:2463-8737 GCA_037442445.1 Planctomycetaceae bacterium | reverse complement strand
GGCCCTCCACCCTGGAGGGACGCGCTCCGTCGCGTCCGCCACGCTCCGATGCTCGGCGCACCCCGCACGCTCTTTCCCCTTGAGCATCCGGAAGGCCCTGGGCCGTGAACGGTTACAATGCGGCGTCAACCTTCTTGCGGCGACGGGGGCGGGCTGGCGGTCTCCTCGGCCAGCCACCGCAGATAATCGGCATGGCCCGCCGCCACCGGCAGCGCCAGAATCTCCGGCACGTCGTACGGATGCAACTCGCGAATTGCCGCGTCGATGGCCGGATACAGCTCCTCGCGGCTTTTGATAAACAGCATCCATTCGTCGCTCGTCTCGATGGTCCCCTTCCACCGGTACGTGCTGGCGACCGGGCCGAGCACTTGCACGCACGCTGCCAGCCGGCGTTCCAGCAGTTCCCCCGCGATCCGCTCCGCGTCGTGCCGGTTGGCTACCGTCGTAAGCACTTGAATGAATCCGGTCATACTTTGTGCCTCCCATGTCTGCGGCCAGCACCGGCGCACCGCCCGCGGCGACCCTATTTCCACCGGAAAACCCAGCCGCGAGCCGGCACCGCCAGCGCCTCGCCATCCAGTTTGACGGCCGCGGGTTCGTCGCGGAAGTTCTCGATCACCCAGCTCCCATCGGCAAACAAGTAAAGCGATACCCGGTTGGGCGCCTCGAACCGCCGGCCCAACGCCTTGAGCATCCACCCCCGCAGGCTATCCAGGTCGGCCTGCGGAAGTTCCAGTAGCCCGGCGGGCCGGCCTCGCACGGCCAGCACCCGCACCTGAGGCCGGTCCAAGGCCACCCGGCCCGCCAACGCCTTGGCCAGGCCGTCGGTCACTAGCACAGGCACCCCCCGATCCAACAGCCGCGAGAGCTTGGCCGGGAAATCGGCATCCTTCAAGGCGTGGAATGAGAAGAACGCCGCCGGAGTCTTCTCGGGAAACTCGTGGCAAGGCACCAGGGGCAGCCCCATCATGCCCACGAAATCGAAGACCCGCTCTTCCCGCCCCGGCGCACTGCTCGGCGGCTTGTACGCCGCCACGCCCACGACCGTGCGCTTGGCCACCTGGTCGGCCACATCGAACAACTCGGGCATGCAGGCGCGGAGCGCCTCGACATTGGCCGGCCCCGTATCGCGCAGCAGCGACCCGTAGCAGAACAACAGCGATTCGCGGGCCCCGCCCAGAATGGTCTGCCGCGCTTGCTCTACATACGTCTTTGCCGTGGTGCCATACGGGTCGTACCAGCCCCCGCCGCACTTGGCCCCGCCGATGCCCCCCAGCCAGCGCATGATGAAATACCCCTCGTACTGCACCGTGCCGCCCCAACGGCGGTCATGGTAATCGCGGGTCTCGGTGCCCACCCAGATGCGGTCGAAGTCGGCCGTCTCTCGCACCACCTCATAACCCCGCTCGTGGAACCGATCGTACCACTGCGGATACTTGATGATGACCTGCACCTTGGGGTTGGCCCGCCGGGCCGGTGCCAAGATCGCCTCGCGCGATAACTGCACAATCAGCTCGCAGCGATACGCCTCCCAGGAATCGCCCGGCACGGCAAACGACCGCCCCAACACGGTAACCGCCTTAACCTTGCGCGCCGCATCGCACGCCGGGCAGGTGCAGTCGGTAAACCAGAAGTCGTCGATCATGATCTCATCGAACCGGGCCGCCGTGAACGCGAAGATCTCCGCCAGCCGCTCCTGCGTGGCCCGGTCTGTATAGCACGCGATGCCCCTCCACCCTGTCGAGGGCTTGCCCACCCGCGTGGTCGTCACGCACCCCGACACCTCGAACCCCTCCTGCCGGAACCGATCGCGGGCGGCCTCCAGCGTGGCGGCCGACGCCTGATAACCGTCGCGGAAAGACTCGATGTACACCTTGGTCACACCGGTCTGGCGGCACCACCGAATGGCCGCTTCCGTCCCCTCGGCCGTGCCCAAATGGTCGCGAACCTGCTGCGCCGTGATCAACGTCGAAAATCGGTGCACGCCCTGCTTCTGCCGGGCTAGGTCCCAAAGGGGCCAGGCGGCGGCCTTTGGCTTCGAAGCCGCCCGGGACGCCTCCGCACCGGACGGCCCCGCCGCCGCAGCGTCCGCCCTTTGCGACCCCGCGTAAACTGCGCCGGCCAGCCAGGCCAGAACCAACACCACCCACCGCAATGGTTTGCCCATGATGCGCTCCTTGTGCCAAAGGATATCCCCCGGTTGCATTGACCAGGATAGCGTCCTTTGGGGCACACGTCATCGGCCCAGGCCCCGCGCTGCGACCGCGACCGCTACCGAACCGGACAAACCCGGGCTGTCGCTGAACCGCCGCGAAAAAACGAGCTACGTCCCCGTTTCGGGTTGTCGCTTGTGATGGTACCAGGGGGGCCGGTGGTCGGATTCAGGGGTGGCAGTTACGGCGGTTGCGCAGATTGCCCGGATTGCCGTATTTGTCTGCTCGTTGCCCTTGACCAAGCGTAACCGGAGGGCTATGCTGGTCGCACCTTCCTTGATCGACATCCCCGCGTTGTACCCCGCCCCGGATACCTCGGGCCCAGGCATGGAAGCACTCGCGTACGCTGCGTATTGGTTGGTGAGCTTGCTGGGCCTCCTTCAAGCGGTGTTGGTGGGCATCCAAACGTGGGAGCACCGCCGTTTTGCCCGGCGGCGTTTGGGCGAGTTGCCCAACACCCAGGCACGGGGCCGGGCGTTGGTCATTGTGCCTTGCCGGGGTGCCGAGCCGGGATTGGAAGAGAACCTTCGCACGGTTTTGGGGCAGGATTATCCGGACTATGCGGTCCGGTTTGTCGTGGAGTCGCCCCGGGACCCGGCCTGTAGCGTTATTTGGCGGGCCATGCGCCAGTGCCCCCACGTGGATGCGGAGGTGGTGGTTGCTGGCCGGGCGACCATGGAAGGGCAGAAGGTTCACAACCTGCTTTCGGCCACTGCCGATCTGCCCGGCGATATCGAGTATTTGGCGTTTGCCGATTCGGATGCGCGTTTGCGCCCCCAGTGGCTGCGGGCGCTGGTGGCGCGTATCGAGGGGGCCGACGTCGTGGCCGCCACGGGATACCGGTGGTTCGTTCCGGTGCGGAACTCGCTGGCGAATTTTCTGGTGTACAGTTTGAACTCGTGCGTGGCGGTGTTCTTGGGGAAGAACTCGCCGACGGTCGTGTGGGGGGGATCGTGGGCCATTGGCCGGCGGCACTTCGAGTCGCTGGGGCTTCGCGGGGCATGGCAGGGGATGCTGGACGAAGACTTGGTGGCCGGCACGGTCTTCCGCCGCGCGGGGCTGCGGGTGGCGTTCGAGCCGGCCTGCATGGTGGCCACGCCGGTCGATCATCCGTTTGGGGCGATGCTGGCCTTCGCCCGGCGGCAGTATTTTCTGACCCGCTTCTACAGCCGTTTGGCCTGGCATGTGATCGTGCTTTCAACGGTGCTGGCCAACGGGGTTTTCTGGGCGAACGTGGCTGCGGCTGCGATCGGGTTTTGGAAACACGCGAGTTGGGCCTGGCTGCCTGCGAGCCTGGCGGCTGCGCTTTACGGGATCGGTGCGGCCACGGGTTATCTCCGCAGCTCGCTGGCGGGTCTGTATTTTCCGGAGCTTCGCCACAAACTCCGGGGCGCGCGGTGGTTTGAAGTGTGGGCGGGCCCGCGGAGCACCCTGCCCAAGCTGGCGGCGGGGGGGGCGTCGGCCATCGGCCGCGAGGTGGGCTGGCGGGGGATCACCTACCGGCTGCACGCCGACGGCCGGATCGCGGCCATCCGGCGGGCCGAAGACGCCTGGCCCCGCGGTCCGCACTGGCCGGCGCGCGACAAGCTCGCTGAGCCTTCTGCCGAGGCACCGGCCGATGCCACCCGCGGCCCCGAGTGTGCAGAGGTTGTGCTGCCGCGGAACCTTCGGGCAAGAGCTTGAATCCCCGCAACGGCGCTGCGCCGGCACCCCCGCGATGAACCCGCCAGCTTGTGCTTGCTGCCCGCTGCGCGCTCCCTACCACGACGCGTCGGGTCGCGGATGGGGCACGATTGGTCATTGGTCATTGGTGCCTGGTCCTTGGTGCTTGGTCCTTGGTGCTCCTTCCGGCATTCGGCATTTGTCTTTCGACATTCGCCATTCGCCGGGTCCGCGTGCATCCAAGCACGCACCCTACTGGCCGAGTTTGGCGGCCAACTCGGCGGCGGTTATCCCGCGGATGAGGAATCGTTTCTGGGGCGAGGTGTCGCCTGCCACCAGTTCGATTTGCGACTTGCGTACTCCCAGTTCTTTGGCCAGCAAGGCGAGGATGGCTTTATTGGCTTTGCCTTTTTCCGGGGCCTGGGTGATCCACACCCGTAAGCCGACACCGGGGCTGTATTGGATGTGATTGCGGCGGGCACCGGCATGGGCGTGGACGGCAACGAGGGCACCGTCGGGGTGGTCGGCCAGGGGGCTTTGGGGGACGTTCACGGTTGGACACCCTCGAAGAGTGCCGAGCCAATGCGGACCATGGTGGCTCCTTCTTCGATGGCGACCTCGAAGTCGCCGCTCATTCCCATGGAGAGTTCGTCCAGGCAGACGGCGGCGCCGAATTGCTGTTTGAGCCGGTCGCGGAGTTCGCGTAGCGCGGCGAAATCGGCCCGGGCGGCCTCAGGCCCACCTTCCAGCCGGGCCATGGTCATCAACCCCCGCACGGCCACGTGCGGGTAGTTGGGAAGCCTTTCCAGTACCGGGGGGAGCTGGTGCGGGGCGAAACCGTGTTTGGTGGGTTCGCCCGAGATGTTCACTTCCAGCAGGGTCGCCAGGGGGCGGCTCAACGGGCTGGCGTGGTGCTGGAGGGCTTCCAAGAGCGGGATGCTGTCGGCCGAGTGCAGCCAGGCGATGTAGGGGAGTGTGCGGCGGACCTTATTGCGTTGCAAATGGCCGACGAGGTGCCATTGGATATCGAGGTCGGCGAGTTGCTCGGCTTTTTGCCAGAGGTGCTGGGGCCGGCTTTCGCCGAGGGTGCGGCAGCCGGCTTCGACCAAGGCGCGGATCAGCGGTGGGGCGACGTACTTGGTCACAGCCACCAGGGTAATGCTTTCCGGGGGGCGGCCAGCACGGCGGGCGGCCTGGGCCATGCGGTTGCGGATCTCTTCCAGGTTCTGGCGAATGCGGGCCGCCGCACCCTGCGTGAGCGTCATGCGGTTTTCTCCCGAGTCAAAAGGGCGTGTGGGGCATTGGCCAGCACGATGCAGGAGGTATGCCGGCGGACCAAGCGGGCCAGGTCTTCCGTATCGTCCAGGGGGGCCATTTCCAGGGCTTCGACGGTGGCGGGATCAAGCTGGCTTAACAGGTACACGTGGCCCCGGTGCAGGGCGCGGCAGAGCTGGACGGCCACCAAGGCTTCTTCGCAGGGGTAGCGGGCCAGGACACGGAGGGCGGCTCGGGGGGAGCGGCGGGCGGCCAGGCGCTGGAGCACCGGCCCGGGGGGCGAGCGGAGATCGCAGCACAGCGCGATAGCTCCGCCGGATTCGGCGAGCCTGGCGGCCACGGCCAGGGCCTGCCCTACCTGGGCCCAAGTCTGCTGGGAGGCGTTTCCCTCGATGGCGGCCACGACCAGGCTGGCGCGGGGGGGTGTTGCGCAACCCCAGGCCGACCGGTAGCGCTGCCAGCCTGCACGGCGAACGGCATCGCACTGGCCAGCCAGCACGTCCAGCACCGCGTCGCCTCCGGCCGGTACCACCTGGATGGTGAATTGGATGCCCAATAGCCAGCCCACTTCGTCGCACTGCCGCACCAGATGCCGGCGGTAGGCGAGGTCGCGTTGGAAGACGCCGGCCGAATAGAACTTGGCCTGGGCGTCCTGGCTGGAAAACGTCGGGTACACCGCCCCATGGATGCCGTGATAGCCCAGCGCGCCCCTTTTGCCAATCACGCCGAGCGGCAGGACCACGTCGGCCTCGGTCAGCGCGCGGTTCAACAGGATGGGTTCCCCGGAATCGAGGGCTGCCAGATACGCAAGCTGTTTGCGGTCGGCGGGGTCGTGGGTGGCCAGCTCCACGCGGCGGCGCCACGTCCAGGGGAGGGCGGCGCGGGGATCGGGGGCTTTGCTGTGGGCATCGGCCTGGGACTGCAACACCGTGATGCCGTCAGGATCGACGCCGGCTTCGATGAGGCAGGCCACGACAGCGGCGACGAGCTGGGGCGCTTGCGGCAGACCCGGCTCCAGGGCCAGCACCACGCGGTCGCCGGGGGTCATACCTTGGGCCAAAGGGGGATAATCCAAGGGATCGCTCAGGACGCGCCGTACGGCAGGGCCCACCTCGCCAATCGCG
>JBBIQF010000258.1:0-2453 GCA_037442445.1 Planctomycetaceae bacterium | reverse complement strand
TTCCGCACTCGGCCACCAGGGCACCGGGGGGTGGTTCGAGCGTTACCGAGGAGCTGCTTCCGTACCGCAGAACACAGGCCATTTGGGAAAGTTACGGAACATAAATGGGTGGCGCAATTTTGTTGTGTGCCCCCGCGACCGCACCGGTTCGGGCAATTTAGCAGGGTGCGTCCTCTCTACGCACGCGGTCGGGCTGCCGCTCCCTTGCGGTGCCGGCTTTCCCGCGTGCTCTGTCACGGGCTGGGCTGCCGCTGCCTTACGGTCGCGGCTCGGTTTGCTAATGCACGGCGGTTCGGCCCGCGCCTTCATCCTACCCCTCCCCCAAAACAGTGGTCAAGAAGTCGAGCTTTACCGGCCAAAGCGGTTCTTGCATAATGCCGCGGCTGCGGCCCGCCGCAGGCGCTTGGATGCCGCGCTATCGCACGGAGCCATTGCAAAAGGACAGGCAAGCCATGAACGTCAAGGTACATGCACGCCGGAGCTGGCCGGGGCTTTGGGCAACGTGGGTGGTCCTGGCCGGGTGGGCCGCCATGCTTGCACTTGTAGGGTGTACCCAGCCACAGAGTCCCGCCGCCTCGGCCGACCCGGCCGCCGGAACGCCGGCGCAGTCTGAAGCTTCGCCTGGCCGAGACGGCGGTTCGGCCAGCACAGCGCCGCGCCCCGAGCCGGCCGCTCCGCAACCCTTTCCCAATGCGGCGGCCCTGTTGCGGGCCATGGTCACCGCCTACAAGAACGCCAATGCCTATGCCGATGCGGGAACGCTGCGCCTCCAGGCCAAGCAAGCTGGCCAGGATGTGGACCAATCGGCCGACTACATGGTGGTCTTCGCCCGGCCCAACAAGCTCCGCCTGAAGGTCTTCGAAGGGGCGGTGGTCTCGAACGGTGCCGAGCTTTCGGCCTATGCCAACCAGGTGCCCAACCAGGTGGTCAAGCGGGCCGCCCCGCCCCAGATCACCATCCGCACGCTGTTCGAGGACGAGCTGCTCGGCAGCGCCATATCGGGGGCGGCCACGCAGGCCCCCACCCAGAGCTTCTCCTGGGTGCCGGTGCAGTTGCTGCTCTTGCTGGCCGAAGACCCGCTGAAGACCTTGCTCTACCGGTCGGCCGAGCCGGTGTTTCTGGAGCCGGCCAAGATCGACCAATACGAGTGCTTCCGGGTGGAGCTGGCGCGCCCCGACGGCAAGGCGGTGCTGTGGATCGACCAGAAGACACTGGTGTTGCGCCGCGTGCAGTTCCCCGTGGAAGAGATGCTTCGCCAGATTCCGCCGGAAGAGAAGGTGCAAAGCCTGGCGCTGACCGCCGATTTCACCGATGCCCGCTTCCAAGAGCAAGTGGACGAATCGGCCTTCCGGTTCGAGATTCCTTTCGACGCCCAAGTGGGCGAGACCCTGCTTCCGCCGGCGATGCTCCTTCTGGGCAAAGCCGCGCCCGATTTCAGCTTTACCGGTGCCGAGGGGAAGACGATCGACCGCCAGGCGTTTGCGGGCAAGGTGGCGGTGATCGACTTCTGGGCCAGTTGGTGCGGCCCCTGCCGTGTGAAGCTCCCGCTGGTGGAAAAGGTTTACGCCAAATACAAGGCCAGCGACAAGGTGGCCTTCCTGGCGGTAAGCGTCGATGCCCCGGAAACGCCGGATAAAGACCTCCAAACCGCCTTCAGCGAGTTGGGCGTGACGCTGCCGGTGGCCCGCGATCCCCAGCAGCACGCGGCCAAGAAGTTCTACGTTTCGGCCATTCCGGCCAGTTGCATTCTCGGGCCCAATGGGGTGGTACAGGACATCCAGGCCGGCTTCCGCCCCTCGCACGATACCGAACTGGCCGAAAAGATCGAGAAGCTTCTGGCCGGCAACGATATCCACGCCCAGCCGCTGGCCCAATTGGCCGAAGAACGCAAACAATACGCGGCATGGCTGGACCAATGGATTAAGGAAGGGGTGTTTCTGGCCCCGGCCGCCTTGGAGCAGGACGTTCCGCCGGCGGCCATCGCCCCGCGGAGCGAGCCCAAGCATCTGAAGCTTGCGTCCCTGTGGCAATCGCACGACCTGAAATCGCCCGGCAATATGCTGGTGGTGGCCGAGCCCAACCAGCCGCCGCGGCTTGTAGTGCTCGATGGCGGCCGGAGTGTGGCCGAACTCGATGCGGCTGGCAAGCCGGCGGCCTTCCATCCGCTGGACATCCCGGAGCGGCAGGTGGCGGTGTTCCTCCGCACCTTTGGCACCGGGGAGAAGAGGCTGTTTGCGGTAAGCGGCACGATGCAACCCCAGGTGCACGTGTTCGACCGGCAGTGGAAGCGAATTGCGAGTTTTCCGGCGGATCCGGCCGAGGGCCCCCAGCCCGGTATCGCCGACGTGCAGTTGGCCGATCTCGACGCCGACGGCACGCCCGAGGTCTATGTGGCCTACTTTGGCGAGGGTGGGGTGCACGCCGCCTCGCTGGAAGGTAAACGCCTGTGGGCC
>JBBIQF010000257.1:0-8766 GCA_037442445.1 Planctomycetaceae bacterium | reverse complement strand
GAATGACGAAAGCCAAATGTCGAATGACCAATGACCAAGCACCAATGACGAATGTAGGGTGCGTGCTTGCACGCACGGGCACCAAGAACGAGCTGCACGGTTCATTACGGTCGGGCATGGGGTACCCAATCAGCCTCGCCCGCCGTCGTTGGTCATTGGGATTTGGTCATTGGTCATTCGACATTTGGCTTTCGTCATTCGTCATTTCCCTAGGGCCGTGCGTGCAAGCACGCACCCTACACCGGCACCCTACACATTCAAGACGGTCACCGAAGGGCCGAGGTTCGCGCCTTTGCCTTGGCCCCCTGGGGGGCCGCTATCGAGGCCTTCCCCAGACCGAGGTGCGGGCGCCGGCCGTACTCCGGGGACGTGCCGCAGGGATTGTGTCGCCTAGCGGCTTAGGTACACTGGCCTCAAGGGGCTGCCGGGGAGGCGCCCTTTTTCCAGAAGCCGCCAGAAGGTCCGAACCACGATGATTCCCACGCTGTTTTCGGTCAGTTACGCGGGCCTGTGGGGACAGCATCGGCTTTCGCTGTCCGAGTTCTTGCGCAAGGCCGCGTCGCTGGGCTATCGGGCGGTGGAGCTGATGGGCAAGCGGCCGCACTTGTCGGTGCTGGACGTGGACCTTGCCGCCGCGGACCGGCTGCGCGAGGAAGCGCAGTCGGCGGGGGTGGAGATCGCCACGGTGGCCGGCTACACCGACTTCAATCTCGGCCGCCACATACCCATGGTCCCCGCCGTGGAAATCCAGGTGACCTATGTTCGGGAGCTGGCCCGGCTGGCGCAGCGATTGGGGGCGAAGATCGTGCGGGTGTTTACGGGTCTTGGGGGTGAGGCAGGCATGGCCGGCCGCGATTGGGACCAGTGCGTCCAGGCGGTGCGCCAGTGTGCGGAGGTGGCGGCCCAGTTCGGGGTGATCCTCGGGGTGCAGAATCATCACGACGTGGCGGCCAGTGTGGACGCTTACGTGGAGTTTCTGGACGACGTGGGGCATCCGAACTGCCGGGCGATGTTCGACCCGTGGGTGCCGGCCCTATTGGGCGAGGACCTGCATGCGGCGGCCCGCCGCCTGGCCCCGCGCATGGTGCAGACCACGCTGGCCGACTACGTGCGATTGCCCCGCTACGCCTATGTGCCGGGCCTGGAGAATTACCGGCGCCTGGAGGACATGCTCCGTGCGGTGCCGTTGGGCGAGGGTTTTGTGGACCTAGAGGGCTTCATGGCCGGCCTGCGGGAAGGGGGGTTTGGGGGCTATGTCGCCTACGAGATGTGCGCCCCGCTGCGCGGCGGCGGCAGCGAAGAGAACCTGGATCGGGCGGCGGCCGCCAGTCTTGCCCGCATCCAACAGTGGATCGGCCCGGGCGGCGCCTGAAGTATTGCAGGTGCCGGTTCGGGCTTGCCGAGGCACGTCATGTCGCGCCAAGCGTTCCTGGATGCGTTGCGGCGGAAACATTGCCGCCCGGTGTTCGGCACGGGCACGTCGATCGTTTGCCGCGAGCTGATGGCCGCCGTGGGGGTCGGGTTCCCCGAAGCGCACCACGATGCGGAGAAGATGGCCCGGCTGGCGCTGGCCGGCCATACGCTACTGGGATTCGACGTGGTGATGCCGCTGTTTTCGGTGTGCCACGAGGCGGCGGCGATGGGTTCGGCGGTCAACTGGGGCGGGCCCGATGCCATGCCTGTGTGCGGCAAGCCGATCTTCGCCACGGCCGAGGACATCCGCGTGCCCAACGACCTGCTCGACCGCCCCGGCTGCCGCGTGCCGCTTGAGGCCATCGCGAAGCTAAAGGCCTGGCTGGGCCCGTCGGCCGCCGTGTGCGGCAAGGTCATGGGGCCCTGGACGCAGGGGTACCATCTGTTCGGCGTGGAGGCCTTTCTGATCGGCACGCTGGATGATCCCGACCAAACGCGGCGGATACTGGACCGGCTGATCGAGGTTACCCTCCGGTTTGCCCGGGCCCAGATCGACGCCGGTGCCGACTGCCTGCTGCTGGCCGACCACGCCACCCGCGACCTGTGCAGCCCGCGGGCTTATGAGACGTTTCTGGCCCCGGTGCATCGCCGGCTGGCCGAGGAAATCCCCGTCCCCCTGATCTTGCACATCTGCGGCGATACCAAGGACCGGGTGGGCATGATCGCGCGCACGGGGCTGGCGTGTTTCCATTGGGACACGAAGACCGGCCCGCCGGCCATGGTGCGCCAACTGGCCGGCGAGCGCCTGGCTTTGATGGGGGGCATCAGCAACTTCACCTTGCTCCGCGGCACCGCGGATCAAGTCGCGCAACAGGCCGCCGCGGCCCTGGCGGCGGGCATCGACATCGTCGGCCCCGAGTGCGCCATACCCTTGGGTACGCCGCTGGCCAACCTCCGGGCTGTGCGTTCGGCAGTGGGGAAACCGCCCGCCTGAGACTATCTTCATCTTTCTTCTTTTCTCGCAGGCCGGCACCCCGCGGCCGGGCGGAACGGGATTGTGTTGTACCGCGGTGGGGATTACGCTAGAAAGTTTGGCTGCTACTTGCCGGAGGACCTCGAGGAGCCGCTGATGAACTGCAAACGCATCTTCTTGCCCGAAAGCGAGTTGCCCACCGCCTGGTACAACCTTCAAGCCGATCTGCCCGAGCCGGTCCCGCCGCCCATCCATCCCGGCACTTTGCAGCCGTTGCAGCCCTCGGAACTGGAGCCGATTTTCGCCCGCGCGCTGATCGAACAAGAGGTGAGCCGGCAGCGGTGGATCGAGATTCCGGACGAGGTGCGGCGGGTGTACGCGATTTGGCGGCCCTCGCCGCTGGTGCGGGCCACCGGGTTGGAAAAGGCCCTGAACACCCCCGCCCGCATCTACTACAAGGACGAAAGCCACAGCCCGCCCGGCAGCCACAAGCCCAATACCGCGGTGCCGCAGGCGTATTACAACAAGATCGAGGGCATCACGCGGCTGACCACCGAGACCGGGGCGGGCCAGTGGGGCAGCTCGCTGGCCTTCGCCTGTTCGCTGTTCAAGGTGCAGTGCCGCGTGTTCATGGTCAAAGTGAGCTACCAGCAGAAGCCCTACCGGCGCTCGATGATGCGATTGTGGGGGGCCGAGGTCATCCCCAGCCCATCGCCCCAGACGCAGGCCGGCCAGCAGATCCTCCGGGCCGATCCCGACTGCCCGGGCAGCCTGGGCATCGCCATCAGCGAAGCGGTCGAGGCGGCCGTCACCCGCCCCGATACCAAATACACCCTGGGCAGCGTGCTGAACCACGTCATGCTGCACCAGACGGTCATCGGCCTGGAGGCCGAGGCCCAGATGCGCTTGGCGGGCGATTTTCCCGACGTGGTGATCGGCTGCGTCGGCGGGGGGAGCAACTTCGCGGGACTGGCGTTCCCCTTCCTGCGGCACCGGCTCCAGGGGAAGGAAATCCGGTTCATCGCCGCCGAGCCCAAGTCGTGCCCCACGATGAGCCGCGGCCAGTACCGCTACGACTTCGGCGATACCACCAAGCTCACGCCCCTGGTGAAGATGTACACCCTGGGCCACAGCTTCGTGCCGCCCGGCATCCATGCCGGCGGGCTGCGGTACCACGGCATGGCCCCGATGGTCAGCCTGGCGGCCAAGCTGGGGTTGGTCGAGGCCAAGGCCTTCCACCAGATCGAATGCTTCCAGGCCGCTCAGTTGTTCGCCGAGACCGAAGGCACCATCCCGGCCCCCGAGACCTCCCACGCCATCCGGGCGGCCATCAACGAAGCCCTGCGGTGCAAGGAAACCGGCAAAGAGGAGTGCATCCTGCTGAACTTCAGCGGGCACGGCATCTGCGATTTGGGATCGTACGACCGCTACTTCAGCGGCGAGCTGGAGGACTACGAATACCCGCAGGAGAAGATCGAGGCCGCCCTGGCGGAGCTTCCCGTCGTACAGGGGTAGTTGCTGCGTAACCGTTCACGGCCCGGGGCGTTCCGCGTGCTCAAGGCGAAGGAGCGTGCGGGGTGTGGCGAATATCGGAGCGCGGCGGACGCGACGGAGCGCGTCCCTCCAGGGTGGAGGGCCACGCTCTCTCGTGGCCGAGGCATTGCGTGTTGCCCCGTAACGTCCCGGGCCGTGAACGGTTACGTTGCTGCCCATCCGAGAGCGCCACGAGGCTTTCGCACGCTTCCGGTCGTATAGGGAGAGAAGAAGTCGAGCCGCGGTGGGCGGCCGGCCGCTTGGCCCTGCCCGCACGGCCGTGGGAAGCTTACGCCGCGGGCTGGATCACCGGCCGGACCACCTTGCAGCGGATCTGCCCCAGTTCGGCCTGCAAACGGGCAAAGGTTTCGGCATTGGGGCACACCCCCACGATGGCCCCGCCCGAGCCGGTAAACCCCGCCGTGGCCCCCGCGCGCCGGGCCCGCTCGATCATCTCCACGTGTTCGGCCGGCAGGCGGCAGATCGAGCGCCTCAGATCGAAGTTGGCGTTGATGAGCTGGCCAAACCGCTCCTGGTCGCCCGCCAACAGGGCCTGGCGGGCCTCGACCGTCAGGCGGGCGAACGACTCCATCGCCTGCACCACCGCCGCTTCGCCCTGGTTGTAGCGGGCGCGGAGGTTGTTGTGGATCACCTCGGTCGGTTCCGCCACCTCGGTGCTGTAGGCCAGATACAACGGGGGCAAAAGGGCGGGGTCCAGCGGCTCGTACACCCCGCAGCACAACCCGCACTTTTGGCGCATCACCTCGCGGGCAAAATCCATGTACACCAGCCCCTCGTACACTTGGATGACCCGGTCCTGCAAGCCGGCCGCGATGCCCAACTCCTCGGTCTCGACCGAAAGGGCAAGCGACGGCTGCACCTCCTGCGGGATGCTCACCCCGTAGAACTCCATCAGGCACCGCAGCGTGGCCACGATGATGGCGCTGGAGCCGGCCAGCCCGCACTGGCGCGGGATGTTGGTCTCGTAGCGGACCGAGAAATTGCGGTCGTGCAAGCGCCAGCCCTGCTTCTCGCAGAATTCGGCGAACTTCTTGATCGTGGCCTTCACCAGGCGCACGCCGCCGTAATAGCCATGCAGCTTCACATCGCGGACCAACTCGCCGATCGAGCGGAAGCGGCTCTTGTCCTCCTGGCTCCAGATGACCTCGATCTCGTCCCATTCGTAGAGGGTCACCTGGGCGAAAAAGTTCCGCACGATGACCGAGATGGTCTTGCCGTGGTAGCCGTCCGACGGGTTGCCCACCAACCCCGCTCGGGCATAAGCCCGCTTGCGGATCAAGTGCATGGCGTGTCCCCCCGGCAACTGGCCCCCAGAAGCCGGTCCAGATGGCGCCGCAGGGCGGGTCCGTCTTCCGGGTCCGCCAGCGCAAACTCCACAAAGGCCTGGTAGTAGCTCTCGAAATTGCCGATGTCAAACCGCCGCTGCCCCTCGGGCAGGACCATGCCCAACCCCTTCCCCCCCTGGCGGATCAGCAGCCGTATGGCATCGGTCAACTGGATCTCCTCGCCCTTGCCCGGCGGCGTCCGCTCCAGGCATTCGAAAATGGCGGGGCTGAACACGTAGCGGGCGGCGACGGCCAGCGTGCTGGGGGCCTCGGCCGGCTCCGGCTTTTCGACCAGATCCGCCAGCTCGAACACCCCGCGGGCATCGCCCCGCGGCTCGGCAATGCCATAATGGTTGACCTCCTCGCGCGGAACCTCCTCGAAGGCGATAACCGCCTCGGCCCGGCTGGCCTCGAACTGCTCGATCATCCGCCGCACCACCTCGGACTGCGCGTGCAACCCGATGATGGAATCGCCCAAAGCCACCACAAACGGCTGGCCGTCCACCACCGGCCGGGCACACAGCACAGCATGCCCCAGCCCCAACTGCCGCCGCTGCCGCATGTAGAAGTATTCGACGGCCTGGCCCTCGAAGGCCAGCTCAGCCAACTGCTCCTCCTTGCCCGTCTCGCGGAGATGGGCCACCAACTCGGCATCGAAATCGAAATGGTTCTCGATGGCCGTCTTCCCCGGCCCAGTGACAAACAGCAATCGCTTCAGCCCGCAGCGGGCCAACTCCTCGACCACATACTGCACCACAGGCTTTCGGCCCACAGGCAGCATTTCTTTGGGCTGGCTCTTGGTCAGCGGCAACAAGCGCGTGCCGCGCCCAGCCACCGGAATCACCGCGAGATCGACCGGCATGGCAAGCTCCTTGGTCCCACAAAAAAGGTTAGCACGCGGCTGGACAAGCGGGCAAGCAATGGCTCGGCCGGCGCACCTGCGGCGCCCGGCGGCAAGCTGGCCCCGGCCCCCAGCCCGGCCCAAAAAGCCGCGGCCCTCCCTGTGGGGGCCTTTCCACCGGACCGGCCGCCAAGTATGCTACCAGACCGGTACCCAGGGCTTTGCGCCGGACCGGGATACGCCGTGTGCCAAGGTCCGCGCCGCATATCCGCCCCCAAGGCACTGCCCGCCCCCGAACAGCCCGGCCTCCGCACCCCTCATTTACGCAACCCTTGAGCCCTACGACCATGCCCCAGCCCGAGCTTTCCCCCGCCGCCCCCAAACGCCATCTGACCCTCTTCGATTCGACGAACATCATCGTGGGGATCATCATCGGGTCGTCCATCTACCTAATGACGCCGACCATTGCCGCCAACGTGCCGGGCCTTTGGGGGCTGGTGGCCGTGTGGGCCCTGGGCGGGCTGTTTTCGCTCTTCGGGGCCCTGTGCTATACCGAGTTGGGCACCATGTTCCCCCGGGAGGGCGGCGACTATGTTTACTTGACGCAGGCCTATGGCCGGTCCCTGGGGTTCCTGTTCGCCTGGGCGCAACTGTGGGTGGTGCGCCCCGGCTCGATCGGGAGCATGGCCTACTTGTTCGCCGAGTACGCCAACCGACTGGTCCCCATCGACGGATGGGTGGGCCCCGTGGGCAGCCTCTCGGCCTCGCGCGTGGCAGCGCTGGTGTATGCCACCGCCGCGGTGTTGGTCCTAAGCGGCATCAATCTGCTCGGCGTGCGGCAGGGCAAGTGGACGCAAAACGTGCTCACGGTGGCCAAGCTGCTGGGCCTGGCCGCCGTGTTCGTTGTGGGTCTGCTTTATACCGCCCCCGAGCCACCGCCGGGGCCGGCCCAGTATGATTTCGACCTCGGGGCGTTCGGGCTGGCCATGATTTTCGTGCTCTTTGCCTACGGCGGCTGGAACGAGATGGCCTACGTCGGCGCCGAGGTCCGCGACCCCCAGCGCAACATCCTGCGGGCCCTGGTCCTGGGCACCGTCGCCGTGGCGGTCTGCTATACCCTTCTGACGCTCTCGTTCGTCCACGCCCTGGGCATCGAGGGGGTCCGCCAGATCGCCAAGCAAGAGAACCGCGACGTGGCCACCGAAGTCATGAAACTTGCCTTTGGAACGGCGGGGCAGAAGTTCATCAGCCTGTTGATCTGCATTTCGGCTTTGGGAGCCATCAACGGGCAGATCTTCACGGGCGCGCGGATCTACTATGCCATGGGCACCGAGCACCGGATGTTCGCGCCGTTGGGCCAGTGGCACGCGGGATTGGGTACGCCCGTCAACTCGCTGGTATTCCAGGCCGCGGTGACCCTGGCTTTAGTCCTGGGCTTTGGCCTGACGCCCAGCGGATTCGAAAGCTCGGTCAAGTTCACCACCCCGGTGTTTTGGATTTTCATGGTGCTGGTGGGACTTTCGGTGTACGTGCTCCGCGTGCGGCAACCTCAGACCGCCCGGCCGTACCGTGTGCCGGGCTACCCGGTCACCCCGGCCCTGTTCTGCCTCTCCAGCGCCTTTATGGTCTATAGCAGCTTGGAATACGCGATCACTTTTCGCAGCTACGAGGCCTTGTGGGCGGTGGGGATTTTGGGGGCCGGCGTGGTGGCTGCGGCCGTGCTGGCTTGCGTGGCACCCCGAGCTTCCAGCACCCCGGAACCGCTCTCGCCCGACCCGTAATGGTTGGCAGTCTGCCATGCAGGAATCGGCCGGCACGCTGTTGTACCGAACCGACAAAGGCGAGCTGGAAGTGCTCTTGGTGCACCCCTCGGGGCCTTACAACCGCAAGGCGCCTTGGAGCATCCCCAAAGGCCTGGTGGACCCGGGCGAGGACCCTGCCGCCACCGCCCGCCGCGAGACGCTGGAAGAAACGGGCATCCAGCCCGGCGACCTCGTGCCGCTGGGAACCGTGCAATATCGCAAGAGCCGCAAGCGGATTCACTGCTTTGCCGGGCTTGCACCCCAGGGGGCCGAACCCCGCTGCGCCTCGTGGGAAGTGGACCAGGCCGCGTTTCTAACCCTGGCCGAGGCACGCCAGCGCATCCACCCCGACCAAGCCCCCTTGCTCGACCGGCTGGTAGAACTGCTCGGCCAGCGGGAGTCATCGTGAGCCGGCAGCTTGTTGGCCCCTTCATCCCCCACCGGCACACCGTAGCCGGCACGTGGTGTGCGGCGCGGCCGGCCCGGCCGCTTCTACTGCGCCGGGATCATGACGCCAGCGGGCTGGGTTTGGATAGGCGCCACCAGCCCGAAGCGTTCGTGGAGTTGTGCCAGAATCCGCTGTTCCAGCGCCGGGTCGCGCCCCATGGGAATCCAGCCCTCGTGGATTTCCTGTTCCCCCACCGCCGAAATCACCCGGGTCAGCGAACTATCGTTGCGGAAGGTGGCCGCCCCGGCCGAGGCGTGCGCCGGATGGGCCACATGCTCCAATTCCTTGAACACCGCCACCTCGATCCAAAAACCCTCGTTGGCCGGCACCACCCGCACCTTCGCCTGCCGCCGGATGGACTGAAGCGTGCTTTCGACCTTCTCGTAGGTATCGGCCGAGTCCTGGCGCCA
>JBBIQF010000256.1:0-8807 GCA_037442445.1 Planctomycetaceae bacterium | reverse complement strand
GGCAGAACCCGGCGACCCGTTCCTGGTTGCGCGTGGCCGAGCAAGGGCAGCTAACGTCGCAAGACCGGGTGGTATCGCTGCCCTTGTCTCGCCCGGTGGTGCAGATGCCTTCGGCCAATGTCGAGGTGCGATGTGTCGATGCGACCTCGCTGCGGTTTCTCCCCTCGGCCACCGTGGGTGTTCCGGGGTTTGTGGTCGAGTTCGGGCGGCTGGTGCTTCGGCCTTCGGGCCAGGGCCCAGCGCGGGTCCGCCTGGAGGTCGGCGAGCACCGGGGTATGCTTACTTTCGGCGATGCCGATTCGACGCTGGCCATCGACGCGGCCCGCACCCGCAACCCCGGCGCCGATCCCGAGACGCAGCCCGGGCCCTTGTTGGCCGACCTGTACGTCATCAGTGGCAAGGTGTTGTGGGAAGAGCAAGGCGTGGGCAAGCCGGTCGACTTGGCGGCCCCCATCCGCGCCACCCTGGCAGGGCGGGCGCTGGATACCGTGGCCCTCCAGCAGTTCCCGCGCTGGGTGTACGAATCGTCGCTGGATGTCTTGGAGCAGCAGGCGGCCGCGGTCATCGAACGCAGCGTAACGCTGGACCGGCCGGCCTCGCTCAGCCTCCGCGAACTGGCCGAACACCGCCGCCGCGAAATCCGCCTGGTGGCCTTGCAGGGCCTGGCGATTCTGGACGATTACGGGCCGCTGCTGGACGCGCTGAACAACCCCGACGAGCGGTTGCAGTGGGACGAGTACATCCAGGTGCTGCGGGACGCGCTGCGGCGCGGGCCGCACTCGGCCGCCATCGCGCGCACCCTGTTGGAGGACCTCTATGGCGACCAGGGAACCGCCCTGTACGAGATGCTGTGGAAGTACCAGGCCGATACGCTCACCCCGGCCGATGCCCGCACCTTGGTGCAATACTTGGATCACGACGTGCTCATCTTCCGGGTGCTGGCCTTCTGGAATCTGCGGACCATGACGGGGTTGCAGTTCCGCTATCGGCCGGAAGACCCGGCCCAGAAGCGGCAGCCGGCCATCGCCCGGTGGCGCGAGCGGCTCAGCGCCAACCCCAACCTGCGAGCGCGGCAGGGGGAAGAGGAGAAAGCGCGGCCGGCCGAGCCGAACACGCCCGTCGCCCCGGACAAGCCCACCGTGCCGGCGCCGGCCAGCAAGCCGGCGGCTTCCACGGCGCCTGGGAAGCCGGCGCCTTCCGCCGAGCCAGGCATCCCCCGGTGAAAGCCCGCACGTAGCGGCCCTTCGGTCTCCCCGGGGCCTGCGGGTAGGCCACGCGGCCGGCCGATCCCCCCCGCGCTTTGAAGCGCTTTGGAAGTTCCTCCGGCAGCCCCGCCGCAAATCCAGATGGCGCCGCTAGTGCGCATCTCCTTTCGGCCCAAAGGGTTGCGACCTTATCGGGCCCGCGGTGTTGGTTTCGGCACGCTGTGTGCAACAGTTGACCGTCGCCAGGCGACGACACCCGCCCACGCGGCAGATAAAAGCCGCAAGATGCGATTCGCCCCGAGCTTGCGGCGTCGCCCCCCGGCTCTTTTCTGGTTTTCTGTGCATCACGTTGCGGCGAGGTACAAGGCGAAAGGAGTCCGCCATGCTGGTTCTGGCTCGAAGGACGAACGAGGCCATTCAAATCGGTCCGAACATCACGATCACCGTGCTGCGAGTGAAAGGCAAGGGGGTCAAGTTGGGGATCGAGGCGCCGGCGGACGTCGCGGTCCTTCGCGCGGAACTGTTCGTGCGCTCCGGCGAGCCTCCATCCAGGCCGAAGCCTCCGTCGGCCCAGCCCGAAAGCGGTGATGGGGCCAAGAGCCCGGCTGAAAAACGCCGGCGTGTGCCCGATTCAAAGGGCTCGCCGCGGGAGACGGCCAGCCTCGCTGCGGGCCATATCGCGCCCTGCGCTGGCCGAAGGCCGTTGGGGGCGGTGAGGCGGCGGGCCGTGGCGGCCGCCTGCTAACGACGCGCGGAAGGCTCAGCGCCCCGCATCGCAGCCGGCGCCCACCAGCGCCGGGGGCGCAGCACCATCGCCCAACTGATCGCGCACCGCCTGGAACTCCGCCTCGCGGGCGCGGAACGCCTCGACCACGGCCGGGTCGAAGTGCGTCCCCGCTCCCGCCTCGATGATGGCGTTGGTGGTGTCCGAAGCCAAGGCGTCCTTATACACCCGGCGCGAGGTGAGGGCGTCGTACACGTCGGCCAGGGCGACGATCCGGGCCGGCAGCGGGATCTGCTGGCCGGCCAGCCCATCGGGATAGCCAGAACCATCGAACCGCTCGTGATGGTGGCGGGCGATCTCGATGGCCATCCTCAGGAACTTGCCGCAGCCGCCCGACTGGCGGGCCGCTTCCTCCAGCGTCTCGGCCCCGATGACCGCGTGGCGTTTCATGACCTCGAACTCTTCGGCCGTCAGCCGGCCCGGCTTCAGCAGGATGGCATCCGGGATGCCCACCTTGCCGATATCGTGCAGCGGGCTGGAGCGGTAGATGTCCTCCACGAACTGCTCATCGACCAGGTGCGTGTAGGGCCCCTCCTTGCGGAGCTGGTCGGCCAGGATGCGGGAATAACACCGCATGCGTTCCAGGTGGGCGCCGGTTTCAGGGTCGCGGGACTCGGCCAGTTTGGCCAAAGCGAAGATGGTCAGGTCCCGCATGGCCACCACCTCGCGCGTGCGCTGGTTCACCAGGTTTTCCAGCTCGCTGTTGAACTGCCGCAGCCGGGCGTCCGACTCCCACAGGCGCGCCAGCGCATTGCGCAACCGGAACTGCACCCGGATGCGGGCCAGGAATTCGTCGTGATTGAAGGGCTTGACGACGTAGTCGTCGGCCCCGGCCTCGAAGCCTTCCAGCCGTTCCGCTGCCGACGCCTTGCCGCTGACCAGCATGACCTGGGTGAACTCGCCCACCGGGCTGGTCTTGATCCGCCGGCACACGTCGTAGCCGCTCAGCCCCGGCATCATCACATCCAGCAGCACCACATCCGGGGCGAACTTGGGGAGCTTGGCGAGGCACTCTTCGCCGTCGGCCGCTTCCTCCAGCTCGAAACTGTCCGAAAGCAACGTGCGCAGGATTTCGCGGTTGATCTCCGAGTCATCGACGATAAGGATACGCCCTTCGGACATCGGTTTACCTCGCCGAACAGGAAGGCACAGCAGGCGCGGGGCCGGCCGCCGCGGGCGCCCCTTCCGGCTCCGGCTGCGAGAGTGGGATCTCGAAGGTGAACACGCTGCCGCCGCCGGGCCGGTTTTCGACCCAAATCCGCCCCCGATGGGCGGTGATGATCTGCCGGCAGATGGCCAGCCCCAGGCCGGTGCCGCCTGCCCCGGTCCGTGTCTTGCTGGACTGGATGAACTTGTCGAAGATGGCCTCGTGTTCCGATTCCGGCACGCCGATGCCCCGGTCGCACACGCGGACCTGCACGCGGTCCGCATGCCGCACGATCTCGATTTCCACCGCGCTGTCGGGCGGCGAAAACTTGATGGCATTGCTCAAGAGGTTGCGCACCACCTGGGCCAGTTTGGCTTCGTCGGCCACCATGCGGACCGCAGCTTCGGGCGGAGGGAGCACCAAACGGATGTTTTTCTGGGCGGCCAAGGCGCTCACTTCGTCCGCAACGGCCAAAAGCACCATGCGGAGGTCCAGCGGGCCGAAATCGTAGCTGGCCCGGCCGGACTCCAGCTTGGCCAGGTCCAATAGGTCATTGATCAGCGCCAATAGCGACTGCCCGCTCCGCTCGATCTTGGCGAAATACTGCTGGAGTTCTTCGCAGCCGGCGGCCTGCGATTTCCTCATCCCGAACGCCGCGAAACTGAGGATACCGTGCAGCGGCGTTCGCAGCTCGTGGGAGACGTTGGCCAGGAATTGGGTCTTGGCCTGGTTGGCGGCCTCGGCCGCACGATACACCTCCTCCAGGGCGAGGCGGTGCGCCTGCTCCTCCAGGCGTTGCTCGTGCTCGTCGACGATCTGGCTGATGATGCTGGTGTGCTGAGCCCGCAGGGTCTCCAGTTCCGTGCGCAGATGTCGGGCCTGGGTCTCCAGGCGTTCGGCCCGCATCGCGGCCCGCAGGGCCAGCCGGGCGATGGTCCCGGCGGTCTGGAGGGCCGGCAGCAGCTCGGCCAGGCGCTGCGGCACATCGGGAGTGGCACGCACCAGGCCAGCCAGTACCCCCCGCTCCTCCCCCTGCCCGAACGCCACCGCATACGGCGTCTGCGAAGTCAACTCCGCCAGCGGCGGCAAAACACGCAGCGGCGCCGAACTGGGGTCCAAGTCCACCGCACATTGGAACAATCCCGCGGTGGCCAGATCGATCGACGTGTCCAGGGCATCGACGGCCAGGGGGGTGCCGTCGGCCTCGGCCAGCACCAACAGCGACGGCCGCAACTGGCGCAACAGCGGCCGGATGGCACGCAGAACCCCCGTTTCGTCGCGGGGCTCCTCGTGGCCGAACAAGGCGGTCAGTGTTCGATCCAGTTCGCTCGTCATGTGGCCCGGCCATCCTCGAACAAGGTGCTGTTCCGCCGGATTTCCTCGTCCAGGTCGCTGGCCAGCACGGTCAGGTCTTGCCGCCCGATCCCTAGCTCGCGGATCACCTCCGGCGACACCTTCACCAGATTGACTCCCACCGAGGACATCCCCTTGCACGAGCAGATCAAGTTGGCCAGCTCGACGCATTGCACGCTGGTGCGGTGCTCGGCGTCGGCATCGATCGAGCGATGGTGGTGCCGGATGGCATTGCGCACCAGTTCCGGGAATCCCCAGTTCTCGGCCACGTGAAACCCCAAGAGCGTATGGTCGAACCCCAGGCGCGACCGCTCCACATCGGAAAGGGTGTTGCCGGGCTCCAGCGCCTGAACCGCCGCCGAAAACTGCGGGTGCGCGTACTGGTCCTCCAGGATGATCCCCAGGTCGTGCAGCAGCCCGGCCAGGAAGATGTCCTCGAAATTGCCGAGCTTCAGCCGCAGGGCCACCAGGCGGCCGCAGATCCCCACCGCCACAAGGTGCCGCCAAAGATTTAAGCGCCGGTACGGCCCGATCGTGTTCTCTTGCTTGAACAGCCGACTGACCCCCGCGGTCATGGCCAGGTTCCGAATATGCTTCAGGCCCAGATACGTGATGGCCTGCTGGAGGTTGGTCACCTTGGTCCTCAGGGCATAGGCCGAGGAATTGACGCTCCGCAGCACGCGGGCACTCAGCGCGGCATCGAGTTCCATGACCGCCTTGAGGTCCGCGGCCGTGGCATTGGGATTATCGGCCACTCGCATGACCTCAAGTGCCACCTGCGGCAAGGTGGACAATTCCTGAATCCGCCGCGCCAACTGCACCACGTTGGATGCGGATGCGCGAAGATCGGCGGCAGTGCTCATGATAGCCCCGCGAGTGAAAGGAAACGGTTGTTCCAGTGCGTCCCCCGCGCCAGGCGAAGGCGCATCTGCTCGTCACGCAAATCTAGCCTTGCTGGAGGGCTACACGTCCAAGCATCCCCATCGCCCCCCCAAAAAAACCGCCACCAGCTTGTGGGAGTAGCGCCGCACGGGCCGCAAACCCGCTACAACCCGCACTCCCTCAAAGGGCCCGGTTCGAGGGCCAAAGTAACGGACGGCCTGAGCGCAGGTACGCCCCCGGCCCGCAAACACCTCTTTGGACAGCCGCAGGAACCCAACGAAAGGCCCGTCCTGGCCGCGACTTGACCCAGCCACCCGCCTGACGTATAAGAGGGCTGGTTCCCCTTCGGGTTTGTTTTGCCGGCAGGAGCTTCTCGTATGGGCCCTCTTCTTGTGGTTATCGCGGTGGTGGTGATTGGTTTGCTGGCCGCGCTGGTGGTCGTAGGCATCTACAACCGGCTGGTCACGTTGCGGAACCGGTATCGCAACGCCTTTTCGCAGATCGATGTGCAGTTGAAACGGCGATACGACCTGATTCCCAATCTGGTGGAAGTGTGCAAGGGTTACATGGCCCATGAGCGGAGCACGCTGGAAGCGGTTACGGAGGCGCGGAACATCGCCGCGGCCGCCAGCGCCCAGGCGGCAGCCAAACCGGGCGACCCGACCGCCATGGGCGCCCTGGCCGGTGCCGAACAAGCGTTGACCGGCGCCCTGGGCCGATTGTTCGCGGTGATCGAGGCCTACCCCGATCTGAAGGCCAACCAGAATATGCTCGCGCTCCAGGAAGAACTCACCTCCACCGAGAACAAGATCGCCTTCGCCCGCCAGGCGTACAACGATGCCGTGCTGGCCTACAACAACCAGCGCGAGACGTTCCCCGGCGTGCTGGTGGCGCCGATGTTCGGCTTCGACGAAGCCGAGCTGTTCGAAATCCGACAGCCTGGCGAGCGCGAGGCGCCCAAGGTATCGTTCAGCTAACCGCTCCTGGTGCCGCATCCGGGCCGAGCAGCCAGCCCCGATCGCTTGACCACCATGGACTTCTTTCAGCATCAAGACGCAGCCCGGCGGCGCACGGCGTGGCTGGTCTTCTTGTTCGTGCTGGCCGTGGTGGGCATCGTGCTGGCGGTTTACGCGGTGATCGCCGCATTGATGGACCGCCTGGGCGATTTGCCGCTTTTGGCAGCCGTCAGCGCGGCGACGGCAACGGTCATCGCGGCGGGCAGCCTATACCGCATGGCCCAGTTGCAGGCTGGCGGCCAGACCATCGCCCTGGAGTTGGGCGGGCGGCGGGTCGACCCCCGCACCACCGACCTGGCCGAACGCCGCCTGCTGAACGTGGTCGAGGAGATGGCGCTGGCCTCGGGCACGCCGGTGCCGCCGGTGTACGTCCTCGATGCCGAGCCGGGGATCAATGCGTTTGCGGCCGGCCACGACCCGGCCAGCGCCGTGATTGGCGTGTCGCGCGGGGCCCTAATGTATCTGAGCCGGGATGAACTCCAAGGGGTCGTGGCCCACGAGTTCAGCCATATCCTCAACGGCGACATGCGATTGAACCTGCGGCTGGTCGGCGTGCTGCATGGGATTCTGCTGTTGGCCATCATTGGATACTACCTGGTGCGCGCGGCAGGGCGATCGGCCAGCCGCTCCAGCAAGAAAGGCGGCGCGGGGGCTTTGGTGCTGGTGGGCCTGGCCCTGTTGGTCATCGGCTACGTGGGCGTCTTCTTTGCCAAGCTGATCCGCTGTGCGGTCTCCCGGCAGCGGGAATACCTGGCCGATGCCTCGGCCGTGCAGTTCACCCGCTACCCCGCGGGCATCGCCGGTGCGCTGAAGAAGATCGGCGGGCTGGAAGAGCAATCCCGCATCCGCGATGCTCATGCGGAGGAGTTGAGCCACCTGTTTTTTGCCGACGCCTTCGCGGGGTCGCTGCTCAATTGGCTGGCCACGCATCCGCCGCTTATGGAGCGTATCCGGCGGTTGGATCCGAGTTTTGACGGCACGTTTCCCCGGACGCTGCCGCTGCCCGCCGAGGTGCCTGCCCGGGAGGGCCCTGCCGCCGCGGCGCCGGCTCCGCTTGCGGTTCGGCCAGCGCGGATCGCCGCCGTGCCCGAGACCTTGGCCGGCCAGGCCGGTACCTTGGCCCCCGCGCACCTGGCCTTTGCGGCCGCCCTGAAAGACCAGATCCCGCAGCCCCTTTGGGACGCGGCGGCCGAGCCCTACGCCGCACAAGCCGTGGTTTACAGCCTGTTGCTCGATGCCCAGCCTGCGGTCCGCCAGCGGCGGCTCGATGCGCTTCGGGCCGCCGTGGGCGAATCTTACTGCCAGCAGGCCTGCCGGTGGCTTTCCGAGGTCGATGCCTTGCCCGCCGAGGCCCGGCTGCCGCTGGCCCAACAAGCCGTTCCCGCCCTCAAGCAGATTGCGCCATCGCAGTACGCCGAGTTCCGCCGAGCGGTCGAGGCGCTGGTCCGGGCCGATGGCCGGCTGGAGCTGTTCGAATACGCCCTTCAAGCCGTAGTGCTGCGGGCGCTGGACCTCCACTTCGGCCTGGCCAAGCCCAGCCGCCCGAGGTATTACGGCCTGGGCAGGCTGCTGGACCCCCTGGCCACCGTGCTCTCGGCCCTGGCCTACGTCGGTCAGCGCACGCCGGAACAGGCCCAGCAGGCCTTCGAACTTGCAGCCGCCAGAACCCGCCGGACGATGGCCCTCAGGCCCAAAGACCAGTGCACGCTTGGCCAGCTCGACGCTGCCCTGGCCCAGCTCCGGTTGGCTGCACCCAAGGTCAAGCGCCAGATTCTAGAGGCCTGCGTGGCGTGTGTGGCTGCCGACGGCACCGTGACCCGGCGCGAGGGCGAGCTATTGCGGGCCATCACGGCCACGCTCGACTGCCCCATGCCGCCTTTGGTCTGACCCCGCCCGAACACCTTCCCCTTCTCGCCCCACCCAAACTCTGCACCGCCCGACTTGCAGGGCTTGCGGGCCGATTTCGAGCGGCCGAGCGCCGGGTTGGATCGCCCCGGCCAATAGCCGCCTCAGTGCCTATCCCAGAACGTCGATCTTGGTTGTTCGGCTCCGATGCTGCCGCGGGCCAAACCCCGGGGCAGGCCGCGCGGGTCCGAAGATAGGCCCGTTTACGGGCCTTGCCGCCCACAGGCGCCTTATAGGCCCGGCCTTCAGGCCGGGTTCGGCCGCCGAGACGCCCGCTTCCCAATCCTGCGCAATGTCAGCCCCCTTCAGGGGGCTTCTCGGTCGGCTGAAGGATGCACGCCCATCCGTCGCATTCACAGCCCAGCGATCGCGATTCAAGCAGCGTAACGAGGAGGCCCGTAAACGGGCCTGACAGGGGCCACCCTTCGGCATCTTAAGACGACTGATGCCGGCCCGCTGGAACCCGGCGTAAACGCCGGGCCTTGTGGCCGCCTGCGGCGGCAAACGCCCGTAAA
>JBBIQF010000255.1:0-8848 GCA_037442445.1 Planctomycetaceae bacterium | reverse complement strand
GCAACCAACGCCCGTGCCGAACAATCCTGCCACCATCGGACCGTACCGCTGCGGCCGGGGCCAGCCGTTGTTGGTCATCGCCGGGCCGTGCGTGATCGAGGAGGAAGGGCTGGTTGTGGAGATTGCGCGGCATCTGGCGGAGCTGTCGCAGAGGATTGGGGTGCCGCTGGTTTTCAAGGCATCGTTCGACAAGGCCAACCGGACCAGCCTGGGGTCGTTTCGCGGGCCGGGGTTAGAGCGTGGGCTGGCCATTTTGGCCCGGGTCCGGGAGGCGACCGGCCTGCCGGTGACGACCGATATTCACGAGAGTTATCAAGCCGCAGCGGTGGGCGAGGTGTGCGACCTCATCCAGGTGCCCGCGTTTCTTTGCCGGCAGACAGACCTGCTTTTGGCCGCGGCGCGGACCGGCCGGCCCGTGCATGTCAAGAAAGGGCAGTTCCTTGCGCCCGGCGATATGGCACACGTGGTGGCCAAGCTGGAAGGGGGCGGCTGCCACGACATCCTTTTGGGCGAGCGAGGGACGTTTTTCGGGTATGGCCGGCTGGTCAACGATTTTCGGTCCATCCCCCAGATGCAGGCCTTGGGCGTGCCGGTGGTTTTCGACGCCACGCACAGCGTGCAGGAGCCTGGGGGGCTGGGGTCGGCCAGCGGGGGCAACCGGCGGATGGTGGAGCCGTTGGCGCGGGCAGCGGTGGCCATCGGTACGGATGCGGTATTCTTCGAAACGCATCCCGACCCGGACCGGGCCCCCAGCGACGGGCCGAACATGGTGCCGCTTGCCCAAATGGGGCCCATGCTGGCCCGGCTGGTGCGAATCCACCAGACGCTTCGGTCGATCGAGGGCAGTGGTGTTGGACCGGCCGGGCCGCCCGCTGCCCCCTGCGGCGGCGTGGATTGAGTCCGGTCCTTTTTGGCGAACTCGCGAGTCCTGCGATGCAGCTTGTGGTAAGACCTGCGGATAGCGCAACCCTCCAAGGTCCCCAGCGGTTGGGGCACGATGTGCCCAGATCTCGAATGGGGGGAAGCAGAAGGCCATCGGCGGTGGCGGCGACCCGGGCGCCGGACCGGGGCAGCCCCGGTCAAGGGCCATCGCCCCAAGCCCGGGGGCCATTGGCGCCCCGGGGGCTTATGTGCCGAAGAGTGGCCTGCCTGGGGCTGGCGATTCTGTTAGGGGTGCTGGCGGTGTGCGGCGGTTGCCGGAAGGCCCAGCCCGCGCGCCCGGTGCAAGCCAATCCCGAGGATGTGCACCGCCGCACCAACGAGGCGTTCCTCTATGCGATCCAGACCATCAGCCAACTGGACGAGTACAACTCGGAGGAGGCGTTTCTTCAGGCCATGGACCGGCTGGACCAGTGGGTCCGCCAGCAGAGCCCGCCGCCGGACTGGAAGGTCGATGCGTTGGCTGCGCCGCTGATCGAGGTGTTCGGCGAGTTGGCGTCCAGAATCCGCCCCATCCACAACCAGTTGACCGAGCCGCGGACCCTTCTGGAACTGAAGGCCATTGCCCGGCAATTGGAACGCGCGCCCGAGCGCCTGGAGGCCCTGGGCCAGCGGCGGAAGCTGGAGGACCTGGAGGCCTTGGGCCAGCGGTACGAACAGGTGCTCAAAGAGATCGAGGCCGCGGTCCGCCAAGGGGGCGATGCTGCCCAGCGGGAAGAAGTGGAAGCGCGGATCGTCGAGGCGTTTTTCAAACGCCAAAAGGATCCAGCCCGCCAGGCCCAGTTCAAAGAGCTGCTGGCCGTGGCCTCGTGGTTGGACGACCCTTCGCGGCTGAAGGAGTTCGTGCGCCTGGCCGAGTTGGCCACGCGGTTGGAGTCGCTGGTCAAGCGGCCGGACGCGGACAAATGGCCCGAACTGGTCGCCGAGTTCGAAGACACCGCGCAGCGTTTCCTGCGCGGGGCGCCGCCGACCAAGCTGGTCATCGAGGTGCGTTTCCTGCTGGAGCAGATGGCCGACCTGCCCCGGATGCACGATTACGTTGAACTGGTCGGGCTGGAGCGGGTGCTCGATACGCTGGCCGAGCGGTTGCGGATCGCGGCCAACCGGGCCGGGCGCGACGACCTCCGCGATCTGGCCCGGCGCTTTGCGGAGGCAGGCCGCCAGCGCGATCTTTCCCAACTCCGCAGCTTGGAAAAGGAATTGCTGGCGTTGGCCCAGCCGTATGGGTTCGCGGACCTGGCCCGGCTGGAGCCCCAGTTGAAGGCCGCGGCCGATGGGCTGGCCGCCCTGGCCGACCTGGCCGCAAGCGGCGCACAAAAGACCGGCTTGGACGGCCTCAAAGCCCTGGGAACATACTGCCAGGAGGCGGGCAAACGCATTGGCCAGGTCGTAGAGGACATGAAAGCCCTGTCGGCCACCACTGGCTCGAAGGAGGACCCGCAAGCCCTGGCAAACCGGCTCAACGAACTCAGCGCCCGCTTCGAAGACCTCGCCCAGCGCGTGGAACTGTTGGACGGCGAGTTCGAATACCTGGCCGGCGCCAAACAGCAGCAGTTCTATTCGCAGGACCAGGCGGCGATGCGCGAGGCGGTGTTTTTCCGCGACCTGTCGCGCTGGGCCCGGGGCGAAGAGTTCGACGATATCAGCCGCGCCGGGCGCCTGTTCGATTGGGTCGTGCGCAATATCCAACTCGAGGCTTCGCCCCGCCCGGGGAGCGGCGTGGTCCGCGTCCCCCAGTACCCGCTGGAGACGCTGTTCTTGGGACGCGGGACCGCCTCCGAACGGGCGTGGGTGTTCATCTTGCTGGCGCGGCAGCAAGGCATCGACGCGGCCATGCTGGCGGTGCCCGATGCGGCCAGCCCCGGCGGCCCGCCGCGCGCCTGGGCCGTGGGCGTGCTCAGCGAAGGCGAAATCTACCTCTTCGACACCCAGTTGGGCCTTCCCATCGCTGCCCGCGACGGGGTGAAACGGTCCGCGTCCGGCGCGCTGGAGATTCGCCCCGCCACCCTCGCCGAAGCCGCCCGCGACCCCTCCATCCTTCGCCAGCTCGACCTCAGCACCGCGCAGCCTTACCCCGTGCAGGCTAGCCAGCTCGATAAGGTCGTGGTGCTCTTGGAAGCCTCGCCCTCGTACCTGACACTCCGCATGAAAATGATCGAAGGGCAGCTCAGCGGCGACGACCGCATGGTGCTCAGCGCTGCGCCGGCGGCCCAGGCCGAACGCTTCAAAGCCTGCAAGCACGTGGGCGAGGTGCGCCTGTGGCCACATCCGTACCAGACACTGCTGGTGCGCCTGATCCTTGGGCCCGACCTGGCCCAGTGGCAAGCCCAAGCCTTTGCCCCGTTCCAGGCGCCGTCGCTGGTCGAGGGCCGGCTGGTGGCGTCGTTCGTCGAAGAGCCGGTCGCACCCTTATTCCTCAAGGCCACGCCCAAGCAGAGCGAACAAGTCGAACGCCGCCGGCGGACCACCGCCGAACGCCGCCGCGAAGCGCCCCCCGCCACCCCCCTGGGGCAGGCTCGCCTGCTCCACCTCCGCGGAAAACTCCAGGGCGAAACGAGCGCTTCGCACTATTACCAGATGGCCCGCCCCTCGGAACGCGAACTGGCCCTGCACGGCCAGCTTTCGGCCCCGGAACGGGCCATCATCCTCGAAGCCAAACAAAACGCCAGCTATTGGCTGGGACTGATCGCCCTGGAACAAAAGAACTATTCCTCGGCCATCGACTACCTGGCCACCCGCACCCTGGCGGCCTTTCCCGGCACCCCTTGGACACCCGGCGCCAAATACAACCTGGGCCGCGTCTTCGAGGCCCAAGGCCAGGCCCTCAAAGCCGCCCAATTGTATCGCGAAAACGCCGAGGCCCCCCAAGGCTACGGCGACTTGCTGCGGGCCAGATGGCTGGAACGCCTGGCCGGCGTCACCACTCCAAAACCCGCCCCCAAGGTGGCAATGGACCTCCCCGGCCTGCCCGAACTCCCCGAACCCAAGCCCCCGGCCAAAACGCCGAAAAAGTAATCCAACAGCCGGCGGCGTCACCCACGAGCCGGGGGCGTCAGCCCCCGGTGCGCTCGGCATCCCAAGTTTGTTCCAGCCCCCACCCCGGGCTAACGCCCGGGGCTCGTTCGCCTGCACGGGCTTACGCCTGCGGCTGGTGGTATCTTGCTCTAGTCGGCTCGCACGCGCCCCGGCCCCGCTGCACCCGGTGGGCCCAAACGAGCTGCGCCAACGTTTCGATGGCGAGAAATACCATTTGACTCTGTTGGAAATGAGAGATATTCTAGACAGAGGAGGTTCCTTTTGGTCGCGGAACGGAGAGGTACTACCATGTGCATTCCATATGCCTATCGCGCATTCTGCTCGGCCCGGCCGACCCGGCGTGGGTGTCGGCTAGGGCGCCTGGTCTTGCCTGCTGCCCTGATGGTGGCTTTCGCGATTGCTCCGGGGCCCGCCGTGGCGCAATTGCGTGGGCAGCAACGTGGGCCCGTCCCGCGTGTGGTGGCGCCTCCGCGCGGGATCGGCAAGCTGCCGATCAAGCCATCCGCTGCGGAGAACACCACGCCGCGCGTGGCTGCGCCCGCCCGCGGCATCGACAAGCGCGACCTCCGCGTCGTAATCGCGTGCTGGGACCCCGATGCCCGCGAAGCCGACGTGCTTGCCCGTGCGCTGCGGCCCACGATACACGCCATCGCTGCGCAGGCCAACCGCACGGCGGCCGATCCGCGCGGGTCGATATTCATAAAGGTGGAACGCTCCAGCCGGTTCGCCGAGTGGCTCGACCGCATGTTCAGCCACACGGGCGAGGCCGGGGTATTGGTGCTCTCGGCCGCCAAGCAGAACGGGGAGAACTGCGACAAGCCGGGGTGCGTACCGAGTGATCTGGGGTGCTTTTGCTTCCGGCTACTCGATTTCGACAAAACGATACTCTCCGACCTTCCCGGGAACGACCCCGGGTCGCCTGTGGATCCTCGAGACCACCTTGGCGGTTCTAACGGTTCGACGGGAAGCACGGGAGGCTCAGGCGGGCGCCTAGCCGGGGCGCCGAAGCCGCGGTGGCTGATCGTGGTGCTCAACGCCGAGAAGCGGAACCCGGCGGAGATGCGGGAGTTCGTGCGCCAAGTGGTGACCTCCACGCTCCGATCGCCCCCGGCGGAGCGGCTGGTGATTAAAACAAAATCCAGCCCGCCGTAATCGCTCAATACGAACGCCGGCACCTCACCCACGAGCCGCGGGCGTCAGCCCTCGATGTCTGCGGCGCGTGACTCGTTTCTGAGCCGGGGGCGTGAAGCCCCCGGTGCGCTCGACCCACGTTTTTTCCAGCCCCCACCCCGGGCTAACGTTCGGGGCTCGTTCGCCTGCACCGGCTGACGCTGGCGGCTCGTGACACTTTGCCGCCAACGCGCCGGGGGCTAACGCAGCGGACTCTTGGCCGGTTGCACCGGGCGCTGACGCCCGCGGCTCGTGGCTTACGCCGCCGGCTCAGCCGAACCCTCCAAGAGGGTGGGTTCTGCGCCAGGTTTCCACAAAAATGCCACGCCTGGCTGTTGTTTTCGCCGATACCAAGCAATACAATGGGGCGGGTAGGATTTTGGGCCGATCGGTCTGGGACCATGCAACGCCTGGGCGCGGGATTGATGATCTGGCTGGTGCTAGGCTGCCCGGCGGCATGTTCGGGCCAGTGGCACTCCTGCGCGGCGATGGCGGCCTGTCCGGATGGGTGTTGCCCGGCGGAGGGTTGTTCGAGCGGGGTTCCGGCGGCGGACCATTCGCACCACGCTCCGGCGGACCATTGTGCCGGGCACGGCTGCTTGTGTGCGGGGGCGGTCACGCTGCGTTACGAGTTGCCGGCAGTGGGGATGGCCAATACGAATACGTGGACGTGGTTGGCTAGCCTATCCGACGGCGGGGCGGCATCTTGCGGGAGGCTTGTGACCGAGGCTTGGCAGCGGGGCAATCTCATCTTGCCGCTGGCATCAGGCCGCGATGTGCGCCTGGTGCGGGCATCGCTGTTGATCTAATCGCGCGGTAGGGCCTCATGCTGGGCTGGCGCTGCGCGCCGAGCTTGGCCTGGCCGGCCCAGTTCGCCAGCAAGCGGCGCCTTGCGCGGAGCTGGCGAGGCGCGGCGGCCCGGCTTTGGGGCCTAAGCCATCTGTTGTTGCCGGCGCGCAGAAAGCCACGGGAATTGCGTGGCAAAGCGCGACGGTCGGGGCAACATCGGTGCGGGAAGGACGCTCCCGCTTTTTCGGTTGGTCGTGCGGGCGATATGCCGGCGCTTTGTAGCCCATGCGGAAATCGTCCACGTTGATCAGGAGTATTCGGCGATGTCTCGGGGAATTGTTGATCGTGGCCCGGGGCGGGTTTTCGGCGCGGCGGAGGCGTCCGATGTGGGCCCGCAGGGACGGGCAAGCGAAGCTTCGGCCGAGGCTGCCCCGCAAGAATCGCAAACAGGCATTTCGGCTGCGAAGGGCGGCGACTCGGCCGGCCCATTGGCCAGTTCGCCGGCCGGCCCTGTGCGCGGGTGGGTTGGCCGGGTGATGGAGTACATGCCCTCGGTGCTGGTTTTGGCGATGCTAGCTGGGCTGGGGGTGTATGGGCATGTTTCGGGGTGGACGTTGCCGAGGTTTTGGGCCCAGGCCGGAGGCGCGGAAATGCCCGCGGAGGCGTGGTGCGAAGAGCATTCCGTGCCGGAGGCGGCCTGCGTCGAGTGCCATCCCGAGTTGATGCCGCCGGAGGCGGATTTCGGCTGGTGCAAGGCGCACGGTATTCCCAACTGCCCGCTGGAGCACCCGCAGGTGGTGCAACTGAAGACAGCCCCTGTGGTGCAGGAGGCGGACCGGCAGCGGGCGGCTCGGGCGTTGGCGTTGGCTCCCCGGCCGGAGAACAACCCCATCTGCAAGAATTACCGCCGCCGGCTACAGTTCGCGTCGATGGAGGCGATGCGCAAGGCGGGGGTCGAGGTGGCGGTGGCCGATCGGCAGCGGGTGGTCGAGAGCCTTTCGGTGGCCGCCGAGGTTCGCTACGACCAGACCCGCTTGGCCAGCGTGGCGTCGCGGCTGGGGGGCATGGTGGGGCGGGTGGAGAAGAATGCTGGCGACGCGGTGCATGCGGGGCAATTGCTGGCGCTGGTGGATGCGCCGGAGGTGGGCCGGGCCAAAGCCGAGTTGCTCGAAGCCCTGGCGCAAACCCAGTTGGCCCGCCAGGCATTGGAGCGCATCGAGCGGCTGGCCGGGCAGGGCATCGTGCCTGGCCGGCAGCTTCAAGCCGCCCAAAGCCAGCACATGCAAGCCCAGGCGCGGTTGATGGCCGCCTGGCAGGCGCTGGTGAATCTGGGACTTTCCGCGCCGCTGGAAAGGCTGCAACAGGCGGGCGAGACCCAGCGGCTGGAACATCTGGCGCGCCTGGGGCTGTCGGACCAAGAGTGGGCGCGGATTGGGGGGACTCACGCGCCTGCGACGCTGCTGCCGGTGCGGGCTCCGATGGATGGCGTGGTGGTCGCGCGGCAGGCGGTGGCGGGCGAGGCGGTCGATCCTCTGCGGGTGTTGTTCCAGGTGGCCGACATCCGCCGCATGTGGCTCATGCTCAGTGTGCCTGCCGAGGAGGCACCCCGGCTGGCGTTGGGGCAGCAAGTCCGCTACCGGCCTGAAGGGTCGGCGGGCTGGGTGGAAGGCACCTTGGCGTGGATCAGCACCACCGCCGATGCGCAGACCCGGATGGTCCTTGCCCGGGCGGATTTGCCCAACCCGGAGGGCCGGCTGCGGAACGAGACGTTCGGCACGGCCGAGATCGTGCTTCGCGACGAGCCGGAGGCGGTGGTGGTTCCGCGGGAAGCCATCCAGTGGGAAGGGTGCTGCCATGTGGTGTTTGTGCGGGACCGGCACTTTTTCGACGGGCCGGGTGCGCCGAACGTGTTCCACGTGCGGCCGGTGCGTTTGTGGGCCCGCAACGCGCCGCTGGCCGAGTTGGCGGCGGGGCTATGGCCTGGCGAGGTGGTCGCGGCCAAGGGGAGCGAGGAGCTCCGCGGGGAATTGTTGAAGAACGCCCTGGGCGAAGGATGCGCTGAATGCCAGTAGCAGGGCATGTCGGCGTGGCCATCGGGAGGACGACCGCCCCGCCCCAGCGGCCGGGATGCCCGTGAGGAAGCGGCATGTTGCAACGCATTATCGACATTTCGCTGCGACACCGCGGGGCGGTGATTGCCGCAATGCTTTTGGCCGCCGCGCTGGGTGCCGCCGCGCTGGTGCAGTTGGATATCGATGCCTTCCCCGATACCACGCCGGTACAGGTCCAAATCAACACCACCGCGCCGGCCCTGGCCCCGGAGGAGGTCGAACGGCTGATCACCTTTCCCATCGAGCAGGCCATCGGCGGGCTGCCGGGCTTGGAAACGGTGCGCTCGATTTCCAAGTTCGGCCTGTCGCAGGTGGTGGTGACGTTCCGCGACGGGACCGACATCTATTTTGCCCGGCAGTTGGTCAACGAGCGCCTGGCGGCGGTGGAGCTTCCCGAGGGGATCGGCCGGCCGCAGATGGGCCCCGTCTCGACCGGGCTGGGCGAGGTGTTTCACTACGTGCTGAGCTACGAGGGGTACGATTGGTCGCGGATGCCGGCCGACGAGCGTGCGGCCCGGCTGGCCGAACTCCGCACCTTGCACGATTGGGTGGTCAAGCCGCAGCTCCGGGCGGTGGAGGGCGTGGCCGAGGTCAACACCTGGGGCGGCTATGAGAAGCAGTATCAGGTGCGGGTCGATCCTGCGCGCCTGGTGAAGTACGGCTTGACGTTCGACGAGGTGCTGGAGGCCCTGCGGGCGAACAACCGGAACGTGGGTGGAGGGCAGATTACCGCGGGCAGCCGGGCGCTGTTGGTGCATGGGCAAGGCCGCACCACAAGCCTCGAGGAAATCCGCCAGATCGTG
>JBBIQF010000254.1:0-8878 GCA_037442445.1 Planctomycetaceae bacterium | reverse complement strand
GGATCGAGAGCTTCGTCTTGGAACCCCTGGTGCCGGACCCCCAAGGCTCAAGCGACGGCGAGGTACCCGCAGGCGCAGCGGCGGCCGGTTCGGCCCCTGCGACGGCGCCAGCGAACCCATCGCCCCCGGCGCCGGCGGCTTCGGGCAGTGAATCCCCCCGTGCCCCCGAGACCTTGCGCGTGGATATCCAACGGCTGGACCGGTTGATGACCTTGGCCGGCCAGTTGGTCGTCAGCAAGGCTCGACTGGCGCAGATTGCCGAGCGGTTGCAACACTCGCTGGGCGGCCGGCATGTGCAGCGGGCCTTGGCGGAGGTGCGGCACGGGCTGGCTCGGATGCAGGCGCCGGGCACGGCATCGCTTTCGGCCGAGGCCGAACGGGCGGCGCTCCGGTCGCAGGCCAGCCGGCTGCTCGCCGCACTGGAGCGGCTTGGAGAATATGGGGCGCATCTGGCCCAGGCCCGTGCCCAGACCAGCGAACTCATCGAGGCGATTCACCAGCTCGACCGCCTTGCCGATGCCCTCCAGCAAAGCGTCATGGGCATCCGCATGGTGCCCATCGGGCCGCTTTTTGCCCGCTTCAAGCGCCTGGTCCGCGACATGGCGCGGGCAAGCGGCAAGGCCCTGCGCCTGGTCATCCGGGGCGAGAAAACCGAGTTGGACAAGCGGATGATCGACGAGTTGGCCGATCCGCTGATCCACCTGGTGCGCAACGCGGCCGATCACGGCATCGAACGGCCCGAAGAGCGGGTGGCGGCCGGAAAACCCGCCGAAGGCACCATCACCCTCGACGCCTTCCACCGCGGCAACCGCATCGTCGTCCAGGTCCGGGACGACGGCCGGGGATTGGACCCCGAGCGCATCGTGCGCAAAGCCCTGGAAAAAGGCTTGTTGGCGCCCGGCGAGGCCCAGCGCCTCAGCCGCCAGCAAATCTACGATCTGGTCTGGCTGCCGGGCCTGAGCACCGCAAAACAGGTTACCGAGGTGTCCGGCCGGGGCATGGGCATGGATATCGTCAAGGCCCGGATCGAGGCACTGGGCGGCACGGTGGAAATCCAAAGCACGCCCGGAGTGGGCACGACATTTTCGCTCCATTTGCCCCTGACCTTGGCCATTTTGCCCAGCCTGATGGTCGAATACCAGGGCGAGGCTTTCGCCCTGCCCCTGGAGGCGGTGCTCAAGATCGTGGCTCTTGGCGATGCGGAAGTGGGCATGGTGCAGGGGCGGCGGGCGGCGATGGTCCACGGCCGGGTGATCCCCATCGTGCGCCTGGACGAGCTACTGCTTTGGACCGTGCCGCCATGCGGTGCGGCGAGCGAATCTTCCGCGCCGCCCCAGGTGGTGATCGTGGGGGACGGCAGCCGCGAATTGGGGCTGGAAGTGGACCGCGTGCTGGGCGAGGAAGACGTGGTGATCCAATCGCTGGCCGCCAACTACCGGAATGTGCCTGGCGTGGCCGGCGCCAGCGTGTTGGGCAGCGGCCGGGTGTCGCTGATCCTGGACATCGCGGTACTGTTAGAGCGGGCCGTGGCGCGGGCCGGCGGTGTGGCAACGCGCGGGCACCTTGCCGCCTCCAATGCCTTCGGGCCAGCCATGCAACACAATGCCGCCGCGGACGCCGCGCCCCGCAACTACGCAATGCCTAAAGGTCATTCAATAACCACTGCGCATGCCATCCATAGCCCATAGGCCTTGGCCACGCTGCCGATCGGCCAAATATCGCAGGAGACACACAGGATGAACGCACGACTTATGGAAAGCGATTTGGAATCGCTGCGCCGGCTCTTTGGTGCGGCGACGCACGATGCCTCGGCGGCCATGTGCCGCTGGACCGATGGCCTCATCACGCTGGCGCTCGATGAAGTCCGCGAAATCCCCTTGGACGAGGCCCCTAGCGCCCTGGGCATGGGCGATAGGCCCACCACCGTCGTGGTCCTCAGCCACCGGGGCGAGTTGGGGGGCGAACTGTTGGTGATCTTCGACGAAACCCAAGCCCGGCAACTGGCCGCCTCGCTTGTGGGCCAGCCCGCCAATTTCGCAGCGCCGTGGAGCGAGCTGGAAAAATCGGCCGTCACCGAGACGGCCAACATCCTCGGGTGCGCTTACATCAACGCGCTTTCGCGCCTGGTGGACGAGGAGCTGGTGCCGTCGGCCCCCTGGCTGGTGCACGACTACGGCGCCAGCGTGCTGGAGCAGGCCTTGCTGGCCCAGGCCGGCCACACCGACCGCGTGCTGGTCTGCCGCACCACTTTACAGCGACACGGCGAGGAGCTTTCGTGGCACGTGGTGTTCATCCCCAACATGGGCCTTCGCCAGGCCATGCTCGAAGCCCTCGGCCAGCACGCCGTTTCCCCCTAGGCCACAGCGAGATGCTGCCGTGAACTCGGACCACTCCCCTGCATCCCTGCACCTTGGCGGCCCCGCGGACGGGAATCATCGCGGGCCGGCTTCTCTTCGGCCGGCACACGTGGCCCTCCAGCACAAACCCGTGGGCATGGGTCACATTGTCGTGGGCCGGGGACCGGACGTCCTGACCGCCGTGCTCGGCTCCTGTATAGCGGTGGCCTTGCACTGCCCCCGGGCAGGCGTCGGGGCCATGGCACATATTGTGCTACCCGATTCCGCCGGGCGGACCGGCTCGCCCGGCAAGTTCGCCGATACCGCGGTCCCGGCCATGCTTGCCCTGCTGGCCAGCGACGGCATTTCCCCCGGGGAACTCCGTGCCCGGCTGGTGGGCGGGGCATGCATGTTCGGCTATGAGACGCCGCTCCAGGTGGGGCCCGCCAACGCCGAGGCGGCCTGCCAGGCCCTGGCCAAAGCCGGAATCCCTGTGACCGCGCGCGACGTGGGCGGCAGCAAAGGCCGCCGCGTGGCGCTGCGCTGCGATAGCGGGTCGCTGGTAGTCGAGGTCCTCGGCGAACTGCCCCGCACCCTGTAACTTCCCTGAAGCAATGCCCGGGCCTGCGTTTTGCGCGGGGGGCCAACATCCGTCGGCCCAAAAAAACCCGTTGGCCTGGGCCGAAAAAAGAGCCCTGGTTTCTTAGCCGGCGGCCGGCGGGGGGCTTGGAGGGGCGGCGGGCACCGGTTCGAACACCAGGGGGGCGTCGGCCGCGGGATCGCCCACGCGGAGGGCCACTCGGCCGGCCAGCAAGTCGTCCAGGACAGACCCCAATAGCGCGGCCCGCCAGCCGCGGGCCAACCGGGGCGGGTCCGGCCGGGGCCACTGGCCCGTCCGGTACATCACCAGGTCCCGCACGTCGTTGGGGGTGCCGACCAGTCCGGGCGAGATGCCTTGGCGGCGGCAGATCGTGCCCAGGGCGGAGAACAGGAACTGGCCGAGCACGGCCAACTGGGGTGCCGGCTCGGCGGGGATCGCCACCGGCAGGTCCGAGGGGGCGGCCGAGAGGCCCCGCTGGATGGCCTCGGCGATTCGCGGCAATTGCCGTTTCAGATCCCCGCGTTCCAGGCCCCGCACGGCCCGGATCTGGCTCACATCGGCCGACTGGCGCCGTGCCAGTTCCACCAGCAGGTCGTCGCGGAGGACGCGGCGGGGCGGGCAATTGCGGCGCTGGGCGACCGATTGCCGCCATTTCCACAACTCGCGGAGAATCGCCAGACTCCGGGGCTCCAATCCCGAATTGCCCGACACCCGCCGCCACCGATCCTCCGAAAGGCTGGCCATCACTTCGGCCCGCCAGGCCTCCATCTCCTCGGCGAACCAGGCCAGGCGCCCCGTTTCCTTTAGCCGCGCATGAAGTGCAGCGCGCAGCGGCGGCAGATGGCGGATATCGTCCAGGGCGTAGGCAATCTGGCGCGAGGACAACGGCCGGCGCCGCCAGTCGGTCCGGGTCTCCCGCTTGCCCGACGACCGGCCCAGGACCTTGGCCAGCAGGTTGCCGTAACTGGCCGGGTACTCCACCCCCACCATGCCCGCCGCGATCTGCACGTCGAACAGCCGGCAAGGCAGCGTCCCCACGGCCTGGTAGCAGAAAGCCAGTTCGCCCCGGCCGGCATGAACCACCACCTCGCGGCCGGGGGCGACCAACGCCTGCCAGAACGGCCCAAGGTCCGGCACCGCCAGCGGATCGATCAATGCCAACTGGCCCCCGGCCGCCACCTGCACCAGACAAAGCTGCGGCTGGAACCTCTGCTCGCCCACGAATTCGGTGTCCAGGGCGATCTCTTCGATTTGCGCCAGGCCCGCGCAGAACTCGGCCAGGCCCTCGCTTGTGGTGATCGTGCGATAAGCGGGCAGCGGTTCACGCATCGCAGGTTCGTGCTTCGGGATTGGGGGCCTTGTGGGCCTGGTTAGGGTGTCGTCCGGCCGCCACCTCGTCCCCCTATAGGAACAACCACACCACCAGCGCGAACAAGGGCAGCAGGATGGCAACGCTGTAGAATAGGTAACCGAAAAAGCTCGGCATGGGTACGCCGGCTTTTTCGGCGATGGCCCGGACCATGAAGTTCGGCCCGTTGCCGATGTAGGTCATGGCGCCCATGAAAACCGCCCCCCGGCTGACGCCGCGCAGCAGCGGTTCGGGCACGCCGGCCCGAACCGCTGGAGCCCAGCGATCGGGCGGTCTCGAAGAACACCACATAGGTCGGCGCATTATCGAGCACCGAGGAGAGGCTGCCGGTGGCCCAGAAGAAGTGCGCCGCCGTGTGAAGCCCCAGGCCCGGCCCTTCGATCCGCAGGATCTGCAAAGGGGGCTGCATGCACACGAAAATGCCCAGAAACAGTGCGGCCACCTCCAGGATGGCATGATAGGTAAAGCCGTTCCGCTGGCGGATGGCCGCGTCGCCGAGCACCAGCGACAGGGCGACCAGCCCCAACTGCACCGCCTCGCGGAGATACACCCAGGGGTGCCATTGGGTTCCCGGCAGCGGCTTGGTGGGGTCGAGCAACCCCACGCTCGACACCACGCCCAGAAGCAAGAGGCCATTGGGCCAAAGCCCTGCGAATCGCAGCCGGCGGATTTCGGCCTCGTCCCGGGCCAGGTCCCGCGGCGCCTCGTGCGGGTAGAACCACCAGCGATCGACCGCATAGTACAGGGCCAGCAAGGCCCCGTTGACCACCAGCCACTCGGGCCAGAGCTGCAACGTCCACAAGAAGGGGACGCCCAGCAAGTACCCCAAGAACAGCGGAGGATCGCCCAAAGGCAGCAGGCATCCCCCGCAGTTGCATACGATGAAGATGAAAAAGATCACGGTGTGCGCCACGTGTTTGCGCTCGCGGTTGGTCTCCAGCAGCGGCCGGATAAGCACCATGGCTGCCCCGGTGGTGCCGATCAAACTGGCCGCAACCGACCCCCCGGCCAGAAAAAGCAGGTTCGCGGCCGGGTGGGCCGGCAAATCCCCTTCGATGCGGATTCCGCCGCTAATGGTGTAGAGCGTGAACAACAGCACGATGAAGGGGATGTACTCGGCCAGCAGGGCATCGGCCAGCACGGCGCTTGCCAGCCGGAGGTTCGGCCCGTGCGAAGCCGGTTCCAGCACCCGCGGCACCGGCCAGTGCCCTTGCACCGGCCCCTGGTGCACGAACAGATAGTATCCCACCGTCACGGCGCCTAGCGCCCCCGCCACGTACAAGCGGTGGAGGTTGCTTTCCCACCAGTGGCTGGCCCGCGGCACCAGCGGCAGCACCGCGATGGCCCCCAAGAGCCCGGCAAACGGCGCGATCATCCAATACGGCGGCGGCTCGAGCACGGCGTGCGACGGCTCATGCGCCGCGGCCTCGTGCGCCAGGTGTGCCCCTTGGGCCACCAGCCGGGTGACCCGTTGCGGCACCCCGTAAGCCGCACACACGACATACGCCGCCAACACCAGCCCAATGCCGGCCACCAGCCACCGCTGCGCCGCATGCGGGGCGCCGGGCCGCGAATCATGCGCGTTGTGAGCCACGCCTTGCCCGACCTCCTTCACGGATTCGATTCGATACCGCCGGCAAAAACAGTCAACTGAACCAGAAAACCCGCCAAAATCAAGGGCCCCACCCGCCAGAGTTGTTTTTGGGCCCGCCCCAGCCCGAGGCCTATCCCCGGCCACCGCCGCCGATAGAATAGAGGTTGCCGGTGGGCACCGGTACCCCATTACTTAGGGGGCCGAATCCCGGGACATTGCCCCCAAACGTACGGAGACTCTGCGGATTCCACCATGGCCGGTCTGTTATTGAGTGTCCGCAATCCTTCGGAGGCGGCGGTTGCGCTGGCGGCCGGCGCCGGAATCGTCGATGTCAAAGACCCGGATCGCGGGCCCCTGGGCCGGCCTTCCTCCCGGATCGTGGACCAGATCGTGGCCGTGGTGGCGGGCAAGGCGCCGGTGAGCGTCGCCTTGGGCGAACTGACCGATTGGGACCGCGCCGATTGGGCCGACTTCCCCCGAGGAGTAGCCTTCGCCAAGTTCGGGCTGGCCGGTTGCGCCCGGCGGAGCAACTGGGCACGCCATTGGCACGACGTGCTTTTGGGGCTGCCGGTGGGAGTCCGGCCCGTGGCGGTCATCTACGCCGACTGGCATGCCGCGGCCGCCCCCGCGCCCGGCGAGGTCCTCGAGGCCGCCACCCAGAACCGCTGCGCCGCGGTGCTGGTCGATACGTTCGACAAGTCCCGGGGGCCTCTGTTGAGCTGGCTTACGGTGGAACAGCTTTCGCCGCTGGTGGCCGACATCCGCCGGCGCAAAATGCTGGTGGTGCTGGGCGGCTCGCTGGCCGAGGATACCATCCCCGCGGTCCTGGCGGTGCAACCCGATTACGTGGCGGTGCGGGGCGCTGCCTGCCGCGGGGGGCGCAACGCCCCGCTGGACGACAGCCTGGCGCGGAATCTGGCCGTACTTCTGGCGCAAGATGCCGCCCCGCATCCCGTGTCGGTCGCTTGACCGTGCATCGCCCCATGCGTTTGCAGGGGGGCAACCTCCAATGCCCGCGGGGCGGTGGCCTGCGCCGCGCCTTTCGCGGGGACCGATCAGAACGTCACCAGCAGGTCCACCGCGGCGGTGAATTGGCTGGCATCGGCCTTGTCGTCGAAGGGGAGTTGCCCGAACGGATTGGGAGGTCCATCGTACCAGTCCCAGCGGATTTCCGGCCGGAGGACCATGTTCGGATGGGGGCGCCAATTCAGCCCCGCGCTGAACTCGTGAAAGCTGCCGGCAAAGCCGGGCAAGCCGCGCCAGCCGCGATCGGTGCCCAATAGCCCGCCGATCCCCGCGATGCGGGAGCCGTCCTCATCGCATACCCATTCGTAGCGGACCCCCGCCGACCACTTGGGATTGAACGCGCGGATCAGCACGTGCTCCATGCCGTACCACTGGGCGTCGTCACCGGGGCGGAGGAACGAGCCGTCCGACTCGCGCCCCACAGTGACCTGGCCCGCATAGGTCAGTTTCTCGTTGAGCTGGTGGACCAGCACGGTATAGACGCTGGTGCGGACGTGCGGCCCGGTGAAGCCCAGTTGCGTACCGGTATCGACCATCACCGACAGGCGCGTGCGCCCGCCGTCGCTGGCCCACTTGACGCCGCCCAGGAAGTTATAGGTGTGCCCCGGGTCCTCGAAACTCAGCCAGCCGTTGTTCATCCCCGCCGAAAGAGTCCATTGGTCGTTCCACTTGTACTCGGCCTGGAAGCCGGTGACCAAGAGCGGGTCGAAGTACCCGGCCATCAGATAGCTATGGGAATAGAAGAAGTTCATCGGCGAGGGGACCACCTCGTAGCTGGTCATGGTGGCGAAATGGCCGAGCTTTACCGACAGGTCGTTCCAGGCCACCTCGGCGTAAAACTGGGGCAGCACCAGGCCGTAGAATCGGTTGGCACTGTTGATGCGGTCTTCCAGCCCGGACGACTGGCCGTACCGCCAGTCGGTGCCGTAAATCATGTCGATGCGTCCGCCGAGGTCAAACCCGTAGCCGGCGGTGTGGGTCGGCCGGACAAGGTAGAGCCAGGCCTGGTTCAACTGGTATTCGCTATCGCGGTCGTTGGTCGTTACCGGGCCGTTGAACCGATCGGCGGGGCGATCGGCGTTGAAGGTGATGCCCTGCTGGACCCAGCCGCCCCACTCTACGCCCCATCGCTGGAACAGGCACGGCTGCGGCAGCTTCCAAGCCGAGGGGCCCGCCACTGGTGCTTTTGGCGGCTCGGCGAGTTCGCCCATATCCCCGGCAGGCCGCTCCGGAAGGCCGGGCGCGGCAGCCAGTGCCTGGGAGGGGGCGCGCTCGGGGGCTTGAGCCGTGGCCCGAGATTCGTCCGGCGGCGGCAGCCGGTGGACTTCGGGTCTCCTCGGCCGCCACTGGTCCAGCGCTTCTGCCGTGTCCAGCGCCCCTGCGGTCGCAGAAGATTCGGCGGTGTTCGACTCGCCCGGGACGTTCGCGGGGCTTGGCTCGCCGGGGGCACGCCACTGCTTGTCCCACTGCAACTCGGGTGGCGCCGGGGGCAAAAGTGCCTGGGGATCGGCTGGCGTTTGCGCCGCCCCCCAAGCTGCAAGCATGACCACAAGTGCAACCGCTACCGCAATCGCCGCTGCCGGGTGCCTCTGCCGCGCCGGGGCCATGGTGAACGTCCCTCCGTGGTAAGATCGGGCAAGCATCGCATCCTTAGCAAGTCGCTATCGGAATCACGGGCGGAAGAATTGATCGAATCGCGTGAAGCGGAATAGCAAAGCCGGGCTTTGGCCGGGTGGTGCGCCGCCTTTTCCGTGTTACGCAAAATTGCGCTCCGAAGCGCCCCAATCCGTTGGCGAAGGCCCTGCTGCCCGTATCGGGCAAGAGGTGTCTTCGGGCGGGCATCGCACCCCCCATGCTGCCGCATCTTGCCAATGTATTCCCTACAACAACGAAAACCCGCTCCTTCGGCAAAGTTCTTGGCGGACGCGACGGAGCGCGTCCCTCCAGCGTGG
>JBBIQF010000253.1:0-8894 GCA_037442445.1 Planctomycetaceae bacterium | reverse complement strand
CGTTTTCCAGCGCGATCAGCCAACCCAGGGTTCGCCGGCGAAAGCCTGCCGCGCCCACCAAGGCAAGCTCACCCCGCCGCAGCACCACATGGCGGAGTTGCACCACCGCCAGCCCCACCGTTCCCAAAAGCAGCCCCAGGCCCCCCAAGCTCTGGAAGGTACTGAGGTAGGTGTTTTGTACGGCCAGGAAGCGGGCCAGCCGGGCGGCTGCCGTCTCGGTCGCCAGCCCGTAATCGCCCAGATAGCTTTCCAGCACCCGGCGAACCTCGGGCACGAGCGGCATAGGGCCTTCGATCAGAAAGAAGCGGAAGCCCGCGGCCTGGGGGAAGTACTGCCGGAAGGCCGTCTCGCCGATGAGCATGTTGCCCTGAAAAAGGCTGTCGCGCAAGAGCCCCACCACCACCAGGCGCAGGGGCCGGCCCCGTCCGTCGCGGACCTCCACGGCCCGGCCGATACCCGGCCCAAGGTGCAGCGAGTACGTAGCGGTGGCCGCGTCGACCACGGCGGGCACCCGGGGCACGCCGTCGCTATCCGGTTCCAGGTGCTGCTCCAACAGCGACCAGGGGTTGCTCCGTTGGGCGGGGTTGGCCAGGGCCGACCACGCGAAGCCCCCGCGCTCGACCATCGCCTGGGGCACGCCCAGCACCCGGGGCTGGCGCGGCCGGTAGAGGTTCAGGCAACTGGCATCATCGCCGGGCTGCACGCGGAAACTGTAGATGCGGCAGTTCCGCAGCAGGCTCGCCTCCCGCGGGGGAATGCCCAGTTGGGCCCGGCCAGCGTCCGTGTTCGGGTCGGCCAGTACGGGCAGATCGCTTTCGGCGACCAGCACGAACCCGCCGGTGCCGCTGGTGTAGTGGAGCGAGGCCTGCCCCACGTCCACCCGAAACACGCTGATCGCCCCCAGCAGGAAAACGGCGCTTGCCACCAGGCCCACGGTCAATGTGCTCCGGCCCGGATGCCGCGCGGTGTTCCGCAGCGCCAGGCGGAAGAGGTTTCCTCGGCCGGCGGCCACGGCCGGCCCCGTAGCGCCCGCGGCCAGCCGGCTCCAGAAAAAGGACATGCCGGCTCCCAGCATCAACAGGCCGGCCAGAAAGAACAGCCCGGCCTGGAGTTTTTCCGAAAGGCGCACGCCGGCGACGCCCAACGCTATGGCCAACACCAGGCACCCGGCCGCCGCCCAGTTCCACGCCCGCGGCACGGAATGGCGGTAAACGTATTCAGATTCCATCGCCCCGGCCAGCAGCCGGCGGCACGAGACGCGGCTTGCCTGCCATGCCGAGACCACGAGCGCCGCACCGCAGATGCCGACGCCCACCAGATAGCCCACCGCCAGGCTGTTGGGCGTCCACGCCAGACGCACAAAAGGGGTGGCGATGGCGGCCAGCCACAGGGTGTGCAAGCCCCACAGCACCAGGGCTGCGTAGCCGATGCCCAAGGCCAGGCCCAGCAAGCCGCCCGCTGCGGCCACCAACAGCCCCTCGGCCGCCAGCACCCAAGTGGCCCGCCGGCGTGCCAGCCCGATGGCCAGGAGGATGCCCAACTCGTTGGCCCGCTGCACAACTCCCAGGCGGAACAGCAAGGCGACCAGCATCCCGGCCGACACCAACAAGAAAAAGCTGAAGCCCAAAAACAAGAACTCGAAATCGGTCGTGCCGGCCGAGGCCGCCAGACCTTGCTTCTTGACCGGCTGGAACACGAAGCCCATGCGGGCCGGCTGGAGGGCCAACCGCTCGGCGAGCTTTTCAGCCGTCCAGCCGGCGGGCGGGGCCACGCGGAGCGAGGTCACCCGGCCAAACCGGCTCCCCCACAGGCGCTGGCCGGTGGCCAGCGCTACGAAGGCCTTGGGCGTGCCCCGGTGGCGGTTCCAATAAGCCTCGTCCTTGGCCCGCACGCGCGTGGCATCGAAGGGAAAGGGCGGGTCCCACGCGGCGATGCTGCGGCGGTCGGTCAATCCCGGCACCTCGGGGGTAAAGGCCGGGTCGGCCGCTGCCCCTTCCAGCGCCACAATCGCCGCCAGCCGGAACTCGGCCCACGCCTGGCGCACCACCCCGCCGGTGCTCTCCGGCTCGAAATAGGCTACGCGAATCCGATCCCCCGGCTTGGCCTGAAGGTCCTCCGCCGCCCAGGCATTGAGTGCGATCTCGCCCTCGGCCAAAGGCCCAATCGGCTTTCCATCTGGGCCGCGCATGGGGCCCAGGGGGGGTTGGGCCGAAAAATCCACGGCCGCAATCGTCGAATACGGAATCGCCCGCTTTTCCAGCGCGATGGTATTTGCCAAGTAGACCAAGGCGGGCTGCACGCGGAAATCGCCCAGTTCGGACAAAGCGCGGCGGATTTCGGCCTCGGCCGCCGGATCTAATATCAGCCGGTCCGAGGTGATGTTGGTGTACCCCTGGCCCGCCTGTTCGATGCGTAAGCCGTAATCTTCCGGCCGCGGGTTCCAAAGGGCCGGCCCGGCAGCCGGAGCATCCTGGTCTTGGGCCTCGGCCAGGTTGGTGCCCGCTGTGAGGATGGCGTTGGCCCGGCCGGGGTGCTCCAGCCGGTCCTGGAGCCACCCGAGGTCCACATAGGCATTGCGGGGCTGGCGCTGGCTGGCCTCGAGTGCGAACCGGCCAAAACCCTCCATGCCGATCACCTCCCGAACCACCGCACGCTGTGTGAGGATGGTGTCGGTCCGGCGACCCAGTGCGCTTTCGGCAGGAATGGCACCGGGCCGCGGCAGGCGCAAACGCACCTCGTCTCCCTGGGCCACGCCCAAGTCGTCGGCCAGCACCTGGTTGAGGACGATTTCGCGATCGCCGGGCAGGCGTTGCGGCCCGGCGGTCCCCAAGGCCCAGAACCGCGCGTCGCACCCGATGAGGTTCACCTGGTTGGCTCGGCGCGGCGTTTCGCTGCCGGCCGCCTCGACGCTGATCCGCAGCAGGATTACCGGTGCCCCGGCACCGCCGGGCCCTGCGGTGGCTGCCGCCGTATCGGCCAAAGCGGCCCGGAAAAACCGGTCGGCCACCATCGCTTCGTCCACCCGGCCCAGGCGCTCAAAGGTCAGCCGGCGGAGGCTCGCCCGCATCGAATCGCCCACCACCAGGGCCCCCACCACGACCGCCGTAGCCACCGCCACGCCGCAGGCGGCGGCCAATTGGATCCGCCGGTGATACCACAGCGAGGCCAGCACCAGGCGCACAAGGCTCATCGTTCCACCAGGCGACCCTCGTCGAGTTCGTATCGCCGGTCCATCCGGGCGGCCAGCGACGGGCTATGGGTTACCACTAGCAGCATGGCGTTTTCCTCCCGCGTAACTTCCAGCAGGAGGTCCGCCACCCGGGCGGCGGTCGAGCGGTCGAGGTTTCCGGTAGGCTCGTCGGCCAACAGCAACAGCGGCCGGTTCACCAGCGCCCGGGCCAGCGCTGCCCGCTGCCGCTCGCCCCCGGAGAGTTCGGCAGGGCGGTGATCCGCGCGGTCGGCCAAGCCCACCCGGGCCACGAGCTGCCGGGCACGCTCCACGGCTTGGGGCGTGGTGCGGCCGGCCGCCACGGTCGGCAGCAGCACGTTTTCCAACACCGTGCATTGCGGCAGCAGGTAGTGCTCCTGGAACACGAAGCCGATCTTCTGGCGGCGGAAGGCCGCCAGGGCCGGGTCGGGCAAGCCGGCGGGGTCCTGCCCGTCCAACACCACCCGGCCCGAGGTGGCCGGCTCCAGGGTACCCACGATGCTCAACAGCGTGCTCTTGCCCGATCCGCTGGGGCCCATGATGGCGGCCGTCTGGCCCGGCGAAAGCGTAAACGATACCCCGCGTAGCACCCGGAGCGGTTCGCCCCGCGTGGGATACTCCTTGCACACGTCTTCGACGACCAGCGAACTCACGGTCCCGTCTGCGTCGAGAGGTACAGCCCCAGCCCCATCTGCCCGATCTGGTCGAGCTGCTCTTCCAGCCAGTCTACGTGCTCATCCTCGTCCTTGACGATGCGCTCCAACAGGTCGCGGGTCACGGCATCGCGGACCTCGTCGGCCAGCCCGATCGCCTCGTTGTACTGGCGGACCGCCCCGAGTTCCGCCTCCAGATCGGCCCGAAGCTGCTTCTCCACATCCTGCCCGATCTGGATAGCGTTCAACCGGCTGACCGTGGGCTGGCCTTCCAAGAAGATGATCCGGGCGATGAGGGCCTCGGCGTGCTTCATCTCCTGGATGGCTCGCTTTTCCACCACGTCGTGCAGCCGGTCATACCCCCAATTGGCGCACATCTCGCTGTGGACGATGTACTGGTTGATGGCGGTCAGTTCCTCGGCCAAGAGTTCATCGAGCTTCTGGATGAGTTGCGGGTTGCCTTTCACGATGGGCCTCCTCGGTAACACAGTTCGGATAGGAACCCACGCTGGCTGCCGCCTGCCAAACCTGGTGGCACCCAGCGTGCGAAAAAAGCGGGACTTGCCCCAACACCGGCGCGCCAGGCCGAGGCTTGCACAAACGCCCCGTGTGGAACGAAAGCCCGGTCAAGCCTCCCGGCGCACCGGCCAGAATAGGCGATTCAGCGGGCAAGGTCAATGGCCTGCGGCAAGCAATAGCGACTCGGCCCCCAGGCCATAGAACGTGTACTCGGCATCGGGGGTTGGGTCGCCCCAACCGCCGCAAAACCCCCCATTGGGGTCTTCGCACCGGAGGACATAGCGGCGGGCCGCCTGGGCATCGACCCGGTCCACGGCACTTAGATCGCCCAGCGCCGCCAGGGCCGTGAAGGTGCTCAGCAGGTCGGCCACGGGAATCCGGCCGTGGGCGCAGAATCCCCCTTCGGCATTCTGCATGCCCAACAGAAACCGGGCTGCCCGTTCCGCGATGGATGCGTCTAGGGCATCGAGCACCCGCAATACGGCCACGGCGGCCGCCGTGGGATTCGTACCGCCGCGGCGCATGGCATCGAGTTCCACAAAGCCGCCGTCGTCCCGCTGCCGCCGGCGCAGCAAGGCCGCAATTTGGTTCGGCTCGGCCAGGGGCAAGCCCGCGAACTCCATCGCTGTGACGGCCAGAAACGTGCCATAGGTGCTGCTGGTTGTGCTACGCGGCGCCTTGGCATAGCCGCCGTCGGCCGAGCGGCACGCGTCGAGGCCCGCGCGGAGCCAGGCGCGGGCCTCGGCCCAAGAGGCGAAGACTTTGGCGCCGGCTATCGCCTCCAGAAGGCTCGCCGCAAAGATCACGGAAGCTTGATCCACCAGCGCCAGCGGCCGGCCCACTTGCTGCCGGAGATACTCCGCAGCCCGATGAACGACTGGCCCGTTCAACCCGCCGGCCAAGGCCAGACCGCGCAGGGCGAAACTCGTGTAATAAGGATCGCTAGGGCCCTGCCGGCCGGGGAACCCACCGTCGGGATTCTGAAGCGCAGCCAAAAACGCAGCATGGCGCTGCCGGCGTGAGGGATCGATGGCCGATGCACCGGCAATCAGTCGCCTTGTCAATTCGGCAAGATAGGCCAAAGGAACTTCTCCACGGGGCCTGGTGTACGCGGCCTGGGGCGCAAAGGCTTGCGCCGGCAGCCGCCCCGGCTCATAGGGACCCTGGCTCAAAGGCACGCGGCCCAAGCGGCGATTGCGATTCCCCTGCCCTCTCCCGCACCTGGCGGAACACGGTCCTCATCTCCTCGGCCATGCGCTGGGCATGGTACTGGCTGTGCACGGCGGCCTGGCCCTGCCGGGCGCAGGCGGCGGCCAGGTGGGCATCTTCGAGCAGCCGGGTTATGTTCCGTGCCAGGTCCGCCGCATCCTGCGCCCGGAACAGCAGGCCGCCGCCGGTTTCGGCGATCATCTCTGGAAACGCCCCATGACCGGCCGCCACCACCGGCACGCCGTTGGCCCAGGCCTCCAAGGCCGGCAGTCCACGCGCTTCGGGGTGGACCGACGGCAAGCAGAGCACATCCAGCGACTGGAGGAACGCGATCTTTTGGCTGCGGTCCACGGCGCCCAGATACCGGTACTGGCCGGACAGTCGCCGCTCGGCCAGCCGGCGTTCGATTTCCGCCAGGTAGGGCCGCTCCCTGGGGCCGAGGTAGCCCGCGGCCACGAGGTCCACCTGTTGGCCGAATCGTTGGGCGAGCATTTCGAAAGCGTCGGCCAGCAGGTGGAGCCCTTTTTCCGGCGCGATGCGGCCGAGAAAGCCGATCCGCCGCCTGGGCGGCTCGCGGGGGCGTGGAGCCGGATCCGCTAGCGGAGCGTGGCCGGCCAAGTTCAATCCCGGCCGCACGACGCTGATCCGCTCGGGCGGCAGATGGAGGAACTCGGCCATTTTCTGCGCGTAATAGCGGTTGGACGCGACCAGAACATCGAGTTCCCCTGCGCAGCGGCGGAGTTCTTCGCAGGCCAATGTCCGGTACGGCTCACCAAGCTGTTCCAAGAAAAAATCCTCGCCCGCCAGGCCGGCTACCACGGGCACACGCAACCGGCGGCGCAGGGCACCTGCCATGCCGGCCAAGAGCACGGTGGAGAGGTGCACCACGTCGGGCCGCACGGCCTGGCCCAGCCAGCGCACCGCCGATTGCACCAGCCGGCGCTGCAAGCCGTGATCTCCGCGGAGCATGGAGACCGCCAACGGGCCCAATTTGGCCGGCGCCGTGGCGGCCGACCTCCGGCTGACCCACCGCAGCAGCCGCGGGTCATCCAACACGCGAATCAGCGGCGAGGGCAACCACCGGCACAGCGGCAATTGCTGGTGGAGGTACACGTTCACCCCGCCCAGGATCACGTGGTCCAGGCTCACGTCCTCCTCGTCGGTCCGCAGCGGGGTATAGGCCGGCACCAGGAACACCTCTTCGCCGGCCTCGCGCAGCGCGGCAGCCAGGGTGTTGCCTTGAAGGCATTGCCCGCAATACATGCTGCCGGCACCGGCGGTGATCAGGGCGATGCGCATCGTCGGTTACAGGTTCCGTGCAAACCGCCGCGGCAGCGTGGCACGCAGCAATCGCGCTGGCGGCGGATGGCTTCAGGCGAGGATCGCATCGGCCAGATAGTGCAAGAGCCGAACGAGCGACGGTACTTGGGCTTCGTCGGCAAGGGCATGGGCCCGCTGGCGGTGCTTTTCCACCAGGACAGACGCCTGATGGAACACCTGCGCATGCTCGTACAGCCGGCGGATGGCCACCAGCCGGCCAGGCTCTCCGTCGCCGGGATTGGCCAAGAGGCCCTGGAGGTCTTGCCGCTGGCCGGGCCCAAGGCTCTGCATGGCCAGGGCGGTGAGGATGGTGGGGCGGCCATCGGACCGCTCGCCGTGCCCGGCCCGCTCCCAGGCCGCTGGCCATCGCCAGTCGTCCAGGTCGTCGAGTATTTGGTAGGCCACGCCCAGGTGTCGGCTGAAGCGGGCGGCCAGGGCCCGCAGGCCGGGATCGCTGTGGGCCAAACGCAGCCCGGCCCAAAGTGCCGCCTCGAAGGCCGGTGCCGTCTTCAAAGCGTAAATCCGCAGGACCTCCAGGGGCGGCAGCGAGAACTGGGGGGCTGCCCGCCACGCCAGTTCGGCCCCCTGGCCTTCGCACAGGCGGAGGTGGGCCTCGGACAGCGTGGCCAGCACATCGCTGACCGCTGCGGCCCCCAGCGATGCCTGCTCGCCCGCCACCAGCCGGTACCCTAGGCCGATCAAATAGTCGCCCACATTGATGGCCGTGGCCGGCCCGTACTGCCGGTGCAGGGCCGGCTGGCCGTAACGCTCGCCATCATCGTCTTCGATATCGTCATGCACCAGCGAGGCCTTGTGAAAGACTTCGATGGCCACTGCCACCCGGCGCACGCTATCGGGGATTTGCGCCAGCTCGACACCGCTTTGCGCCTGATAGGCCGCCAGGGTGATGAACGGCCGAAAGTGCTTCCCCCCACGGAGCAGAAAATCCCAGGCCAGGGCCTGAGTGGCCAAGAGGGGATTTGCCGGGGGATGGACGGCATCCGGGCCTTGTTGGCTGCCGGGGAGAAGGCCCCGGGGCCACACCGGCCCGACTAGCCGGGCCAGCTCCGCCGGCTCTAACAGGCGCGCGGCCGCACGCAACAGCGGCAGGAATGAGGGCACCGCCGCCCTGCCCGGCCGATACGGCGTGGCGATCATCTCCGCCACGCATTCCACGTCGATCGTGGTATTGCGGCAACCGTTGGTCAGCAACGGAACCGCCATGCAGGGGATCCCCACCTGGAGCACCTTGTCCAAAGCCTTTTCCAGCGAGGTGAGGCAGGCGGCCCCGAGGATGGCATCGGCCTGGCCCTCGACAATCAGCTTTAAGACGATGGGCGAGCCTTCGGCAATCAGCACCTGGTAGCCCAGGGACTCGGCCTGGCGCTTCAGTTCGTTGAGCCGGCAGGCGCCGCAGGCGCGGCACAACAGGCCGAACTCGTCGTACTCGGCTGGGCACGTCTCGGCCTTGCGCAGGCAATGCGGCAACAGCAGCAGGCGCCGCGGGTAGGGGACCGCCTCGACCTGCTGGCGCCAGTAGGCCGAAGCGAACGCCACCATGCTGAATCCCAGGTAGCATTCGGGCAGGCCCAGTTCGGCCAGCAGCGCCCGGCCGTGGCTTTCCAGCGTGCTGCGGCCCAGCGGCCGGCCGGGCTCCAATTGCACGGCGCGCCGCGCTGCGGACTGCCGGATTCGCTGCCGGTCCTCTGGGCAGTCGGGGATATGCTTGATGCCCCCAAGCGGGCCAGGCAGCAGTGCGTTGCCCTGCCCGGCGGGCCATCCCGCGGCATCGGGGCCTGGAGTCAGGGGTGCGCTAGCCAAGGGGTGTCGCCTCGTTCGCCTCTATTGCCCCGCAAGCGCGCGTCCTAGCGCCGAAACCACAAAGATCCGCGGATACAGCTTCTCATCATACCAAAGCCGGGCAAAGTATAAACCGATGGGCGAGCTGAGGCGATAGCGCCCTGTCTCGACGGCCTTGACAAGAC